>NZ_CAKJTO010000037.1:0-10713 GCF_917627405.1 Protofrankia sp. Cj5 | reverse complement strand
CCAGCGCTGTCACAGCCAGCGCACCAGCCCACCGGTCGCTGCTGGCCAGGGCTACAGCGCCCGCGCCGAGCGTCCCCACGATCAGGATCAGCCAGGACAGGATCCGTCCTTTTCCTGTGGTATCACCCATAGTGGTCAATCATCTACGGACGCGGCTGAGGGGCTGACCGCGGCCTCGTTTTCCTCAACAGCGCTGGGGGACGCCCGACGACCCCGCCCGCCTCATCGCCTGGCTGGCCACCGACGAAGCCGCCTGGATCACCGGCCAAATCATCAGCACCGAAGGCGGCTTCCGCCACTTCAGCTGACATCCAAGGCGCACCGATCGGTTGGTGCGGTGGTGGGGCTGATGCGCTCCCGGTTGAGGTGGTTCCCGTAGGTGATCTGCGCGTTCCGTGCGCGCCCGGGTCGTTGAGGTGGCCCTGCGGGAAGGCGTCGCCGGACGGGCAGCCGGGAACTATAGTGCAACTCATTAAGCGTATTGCTATTTGGGTTGGCCTGGTTGTGGTGGCGGTGTGACGGACGAGGAGGCCTGGCTGGCTCCTGTCCGGACGCGATCGGAGGCGATCGCCTGCCCCGCACGACGGCCCTCCCCGGAGCCCGGGTCCTTGGATCGTCGCGAAGCGACCGTCCGGGGGAAGGCCTGACCTGGAGGTGTCGTGACGACGCACGACGCGGGGTTGCTCGCGCGGTTGGAGCAGGTGGAGGCGCGGCTCGCGATCGAGCAGCTGCCGATCCGGTACGCGCTCGCGGTCGATGGACGTGACCTCGACGCCTGGGTTTCGCTGTTCGTGCCGGATGTCAACTGCGGGCGGCACGGCCAGGGCCGCGAGGCGCTGCGGGACTACATCGCGCCCAGCCTGCGGTGGTTCTACCGGTCGGTGCACCAGATCTGCGGCCATCGGGTGGAACTGCTCGACGCGGACAACGCCCGCGGGCAGGTGTACTGCCGGGCCGAGCACGAGGTCGGCGACCGCTGGATCGTCATGGCCATCTGCTACTTCGACACCTACCGCCGGGTCGACGGGGAGTGGCTGTTCGACCGCAGGGACGAGCGCCACTGGTATGCCGCCGACGTCAACGAGCGCCCGCAGGCCGTGGGCTTCGACAGCTGGGGCACGTCGCCGACGTCACCCGGTCTGCCCTGGTCCTTTCCGGCTTGGGCGGGTTTCTGGGAGGGCGTCGACACCACCGGGCTGACCGCGTCCGGGTCGGCTGTGCCTGCGGTGGCCGTATCCGGGCCAGCCGCTGCCGCCCGGACAACCCGGGCATGACCGCCGGGGACGGGACAACCGGGACTGGAGCCACTGGGGCTGGAGCCATCGGGGCTGGAGCCATCGGGGCCGGGACGACGTGGACGGCCCAGCTCGCCGAGGCCTGGTCGGGCTCAGGCGCGAGCCGACCGGCCGTGAGCAGCGGGACCGTCCGCTGGTCCGGCGCTGACCTGCTGCGTTACGCCGCGGGCGCGGCTGACTGGCTGGACAGCCTCGCCGTGGGTGTGGGGACACCGCTGCCGGCCCTGGTCTCGACCACGCTGGAAGCACTCGCGCTGACCATCGCCGGGGCAGCCACCCGGCGTCCGCTTGCGCCGATCAGCACCAGGCTTACCATCCGGGAGCTCGCCAGCTGCCTGGCCGGCCTCGCTGGCGATCTGCTCCTGGCTGAACCAGCCGTTGAAGATCTTGGACGCGAGGTGGCGGCGGCAACGGGGCGAAGGCTTGTCGTGCACCCGCCGGCCGCCGCGTCCGACCGGCCATTGTCCGACCGGCCGGCGGCGGAGCGGCCGGGCCCGGAACAGACCGCGCTGATCCTGCACACGTCCGGCACATCCGGAGTACCCAAGCCGGTGTTCGTGGCTCAGGGCAAGCTCGCGGTGCGGGTCCGGGTCAACGCGGCGATCGTCCACCTCGCACCGGGCAGCGTGTACGCATCCGGTTCGCCGTACCATCACATCGCCGGTCTCGGGATGATCGCGGTGGCGTTGGGTGCTGGTGCCACGGTCGTCTGTTCGCCGCCGTTCTCGCCGCGGACCTGGCGGGAGCTGGCCGACCACGGCACGACGCACGCCCTGCTGGTGCCGACGATGATCGACCGTCTGCTCGCGGAGAACGCCCTCGCGCTGCCCACGCTGCGGGTGTTGCAGTATGGCGCATCCCCGATTCATCCGGACACGCTCCGTGAGGCGATGGCCGTTCTCCCGGATGTCGACTTTGTTCAGATCTTCGGGCAGACGGAGGGCTCTCCGATCACCTGTCTGAGCTTCGAGGATCACCGGCTTGCCGCCACGACCCGGCCTGAGCTGTTGCGTACGGTCGGCCGCGCGGCCCAGGGCGTGGAGCTGCGGGTGGTCGACCCGGCACCGGACGGCAGCGGCGAGATCCGGGCCCGGGGCGAGCACCTTTTCCGTCCCGCGGCCGACGGCTGGCTCCACACCGGGGACCTCGGGCGTATCGATCCCAACGGCTATGTCACGCTGCTGGGCCGGCGCGGTGATCGCATCGTGCGGGGTGGGGAGAACGTGGATCCGCTGGAGGTGGAACAGGTCCTCAGCCTCCATCCGGCGATCCGTGAGGTTGCCGTGGTCGGCCGGGCCGACCGGCGCTGGGGGCAGGTCGTGAAGGCCTTCATCGTCCTGGTGGACCCACATGATCCACCGGATGTCGAGGAGCTGCGCCTGTTCGCGCGAGAGTCCCTGAGCGGATTCAAGGTGCCCGCCGAATGGGAGATGATCGATACTCTGCCGAGGGGCGCGGCCGGCAAGGTGCTGCGCCGCGTGCTGGAATCATGACCGCGGCGGGCAGCGGCCCAGCGGTCGTCGGCCCAGCGGTCATCGACACAGCGGTCGTCGACACAGCTGGGACGGTGGCGGCCGAGATCCGATCGGTTGGGCCGCGGATCGGGGTCCGGCCACCCTTCGCGTTGCTGCGCAGCGGCACGGAGCGGCTGTTCGACGCCGCGCGGCAGGTACGGGATCTCGGTTTCGACCATGCCGTCATCGGCGATCACGTGAGCTTTCGCGGTGGCTATGGCTCCGACGGGCTCATCCAGGCCACCGCGCTGTTGATGGCCGCGCCCGGCGTCGAGGTGCACACCGGGGTGTTCCTGCTCCCGCTGCGGCACCCCGTCCCGGTGGCGCGTCAGGTAGCCACGCTCGCCGCCCTGGCACCCGGCCGGTTCGTCTTCGGCGTGGGCATCGGAGGCGAGGACCGTGCCGAGATCGAGGCCTGCGGCGTCGACCCCGCCACCCGCGGCCGCCGGATGGACGAGGCGCTCGTCGTGTTGCGGGCGCTGCTGGCCGGCGAGGCGGTGACGGTCGACGGCGAGCACTTCCGGCTCCGGGACGTGCGGGTGTCGCCGCCGCCGGCTGTCGCCGTACCGATAGTGATCGGTGGCCGATCGGCCGCGGCGGTCCGGCGCGCGGGCCGGCACGGTGACGGCTGGCTCGGCGTGTGGGTCTCGCCCGATCGTTACGCCGCGGTCACCGCCGAGATCGACGGCGTCGCGGTCTCAGCCGGGCGAACCGGGATGGCCTGGCGGCACGCGCTGCTCGTCTGGTGCGGCTTCGGCAGGTCCGTGGAGGACGCGGGCTGCTCGGTCTCGCGGGCGATGGAGAGTTTCTACGGTGTGCCCTTCGACCGTTTCTCGAAGTACGTGCCCCGGGGAACGCCCCAGGACGTGGCCGAGGCCCTGGTGCCCTACCTTGAGGCGGGCTGCTGCGATGTGCATCTGCTGCCGGTCGCGGGTGATGAGGACGAGGCGATGGAGTCCGCGGCACAGGTGCGGCGCCTGCTCGTGCGGCGTGGGTGAGCGCCTGGAGGAGTAAGAGCGCCCGAGAATAGGACTGTCCGGCTCGCGGCTCCCCGCATCCCGCCCGGCCGCGTTGTCGTCAGTCGGAGCCCACCACCAGGGCGCCTTCCTCCGCCGCCTTGCCGGACCGGGCGCGGATGAGCCGCTCACTGACCGAACGCCCTATCCTCGGGCGCTCTAAGCCGGTAAAAGTATTAATGATTGCTCTATCTGGTGGCTGGAATCCTCGGCCGCCCGCCTTCAACGACGAGGAGTAGAGGAGTATTCGTGGGGCAGTTCACGTTCCCGGTGGAGGCCGGTCAGATCATGCTTTTCGCGCGTTCGGTCGGGGATCCCAACCCCGTCTACCACGACGCGCGGCGGGCCAGCGAGTCCGAGGCCGCGGGCATCATCGCCCCGCCGACGTTTGTGCAGTCCTCCGCCCAGTACGACCCCGACTACCCGCTGCGGCCACATGCCGGCGAGCCGTGGTTCGGCTCCGGCCGGGAGCCCACCGGAGTCACCGAGCCCGTCTCCGGCGGTGGCCGGCTGCACGCCGAGCAGCACTTCGAGTACTTCCGGCAGGTCCGGCCGGGGGACGTGCTCGAGGTGACCACCATCCCGGGCGACACCTGGGAGAAGACGGGCCGGCGCGGCGGCAGGCTGGTGTTCGAAGAACAGGTCACCGAGTACCGGGACGCCGCCGGTGAGCTGGTGGTCCGGGCCCGCGGTGTGAGCGTACGACCGGAGAAGCCGGTTGAGCAGGGAGCGAACTGATGGCACTACGTGGGGCTGACGTGAAGGTCGGCGAGGTTCGCGAGCAGGTGCTCGTCGAGGACCTCACCCGGACGCAGATCGTGCAGTACGCCGGGGCTTCCGGGGACTACAACCCGCTGCACACCGATGGTGTGTACGCGCACGACGCGGCCGGCTACCCGGGTGTGTTCGCGCACGGGATGCTGGCGATGGGTATGACCGCCCGCGCCGTCACCGATCTGGTGGGTGACGGCCGTCTCACCCGCTACGGCGTCCGGTTCAAAAGCCAGATCTGGCCGGGTGACCGGCTGACCGCCCGCGTCGTCATTGCCGGCCTGCGCGACGACGACGGCGTCGCCCTCGTCGACCTCGACGTGGTCACGGTCAACGAGCGGGGCGAGGAGGTCATCGCCGGCTACGCCACCGCCCGCGTGGACTGAGCTCCCAGGCTCCCGCCGGTTCCCGGGAACCCGGGAACCCGGGGCGCTTGGGGCGACAACGAGAAAAAATGATCGGCGCGAGTGTGTTCCTGCCGGAAACGCGTACCTGACGACACACTCGCGCCGATCTTCTGGATGGCCGTTGCTCTTCTGGCCGCCTGGGCCGTCCAGAGCCGGTTTCAGCCGGCCGTCACGGCGGGTTTGCGGCCGAGTTCGTCCAGCAGCGTCTGGCTGTAGGCGATCCGTCCGGTGATGTCTCCCTCGACCAGGGCCAGTGCGGCTTCGGCCAGCACCGAGGGATCCTCGAGCGGGAAGTCCGCGACGAGGTCGTGCGCGCCCGCTCCGGGTGTCGCGACGTTGTCGAGCGGGGCGAGCGCGTTGGCGCGGATGCCGTGACGGTACCCCTCGGACGCGACCGCGGTGGTGAAACGCTCCAACGCCGCCTTGCACAGCCCGTATGCGGAGAAACCGCGTTCGTACACGGCGTCGAACGGTGGGCCCTCGGGGTGCTGCGCGGCCCGGGAGGAGATGTTGAGCAGCCAGCCGGCTCCCCGCGCGCGCATGCCGGGAAGAACGAGCTGGGTGAGTTCGAACGGCGCCCACACCTGCACTTCGATCATCAGACGGAAACGCTTCTCGCTGAACTCCTCGACTGGCGCGAGAAAGGTGACCGCGGCGTTGTTCACGAGGATGTCGACCGGGCCGAATGCCTCGACGGTCTCGGCGACGATGCGGCGCCGGTCCTCGGCGGACGAGAGGTCGCCGCGGACGGCGACGGCCTCGTGACCGGCGGCCCGGATGCTCTCGACCGTTTCCCGCAGGCTTCCTGAGTACCGGGGGTCGGGGTCGAGGGTACGCGCCATGGCCGCGACCCGGGCTCCCTCGCTCGCGAGCCGGAGCGCCACTGTCGCTCCGATGCCGCGGCTGGCCCCGGTGACCAGCGCGACCTTTCCGTCCAGCGTCCCCACGGACCCTCCTACGGTTAGCGACTCCCGGGACCGCTGGGTGCGTGGTAAGAACCGCCACCGCGCACCCAGCGGCCGGCCAGGTTGGTCTGATAATGATCAGGCGATCAGGCGATCAGGCGATCAGGCGATCAGGCGATCAGGCGATCAGGCGATCAGGCGATCAGGCGATCAGGCGATCAGTGGCCGGCGCCGTCGGTCTCGACGAAGTCGCGTCCGCGGATCATGCGGGTCGGCGTGAAGACCATGACGTCCTTGCCGTGTTGGTTGCGTACCGTTACACGGCTGGCCACGATGCCGCGTCCGGGCTTGCTGGTCGGGCGAGCCGACAGGGTCTCGACGATCGCGTGCAGCGTGTCGCCGACGTAGGTGGGGCCCTTGACCGTCAGGTCCATCGACAGGAACGCCAGGCCCGTGCCATGCAGCGCGTTGGTCTGGAGCACCAGGCCCTCCGCGATGCAGTACACGAAGGCCCCCGGTACCAGCCGGCCGGTATACCCCCCGGCCGCGGCGTGGGTGGCATCGACGAACAGCGGTTCGTTGAAGCCGGCCCATTGGATGAATGTCATGAGGTCGGATTCGGTGATGGTCCGGGCCGAGGTGCGGAACGCCGTTCCCGGGAGCATCTCCTCCCAGGTCATTCCGGGCGCCAGCAGTGGCACATCGCCGCTCTTCGACGCGGGGGCTTCGCTCCCGGCCGTCGTGCTGCCGGTCGTTGTGCTGTCGGTCGTCGTGCTGTTGGTCATGGCTGAGCTCCTGGTCGGACGGCCGGCGGTCGGTCAGATGTCGGCGCGGTGCCGCGCCTCGACGGCGATGAAGTCCGGCCGGCGTTTCTCCCGGATGGCGGCGATCCCCTCCTGCGCGGACGGGCTCGCAAAGCCGTAGAACTCGTGCGCGAGCGAGGCTTCGAACGCGGGCAGCTGCAGCTGGTACCAGTGGTTGAGGGAGGACTTGGTCGCGCGCAGCGCGTCGGACGAGCCGGTCGCGAGTGACGTCGCCACCTCGAGACCGCGGGCGTGGACCTGGTCGTCGTCCACCGCCAGCGAGACCAGCCCGATGCGCTCGGCCTCCTCGCCGGTGAGGCGTTCGCAGGTGAGCAGGTAGTACTTGGCCTTGGCCATCCCGCACAGCAGCGGCCAGCACAGCACGGCGTGGTCGCCGGCCGCGACACCGAGGCGGGTGTGGCCGTCGACGATGGTCGCGTGGCGCCCGACCACCGAGATGTCGGCCATCATGCCGACGGCGAGACCCGCGCCGACGGCCGGGCCGTGCATGGCCGAGACCACTGGCTTGGACAGGTTGAGCACGCCGAGGACCATGGCGCGCGCCTCGTGCAGGACCCTGGTGCGGACCCCGGGGCTGTCGGCCATCTCCTGGAGCAGGTCGAAGGTGCCGCCGGCGGAGAACCCCTTGCCCTCGCCCTGGACGAGCACGACACGGGTCTCAGGGTCGCGGTCGATGACCGGCCAGACCTCGGCGAGGTCGCGGTGCATGCGGGGGCTGACCGCGTTGAGATTGGGTGCGTCGAGCACGATGCGCAGAACGCCGAGCGCGGGTCGCTCGAAACGCAGCGTCGGGAAGTCGTCGTATCGGTCGCTCACACGTGACTCCAGCGTTGTCGCGCCGCGGCCCGCGGCAGGGGGATCAGCTGTGGTCGTCTCGTCGATGACGGCTGGTCGGGACGGCTGGTTCCGAAGCACACTACTCGACGAATCGATTAATACGCTTACTGATTAAGTGTCGCACGTCGAGGCCTGTGGCGACGAGGCTGACGAGGTCAACGGGGTCCGGGGCGCTCGTGGTGGCGGCGGGTGAGCGCCCGGCTGGACTGTCGCACCTCGGTGTCGCTCATGGCATCGTTTATATAAATATTCCAATATTATCGGAGGCTTGCTGTGCGCGAGGCGTGGATCATCGATGGAGTACGGTCACCACGTGGCCGGGGCAAGGTGACCGGATCGCTGCACCCGCTGCACCCGCAGGAGGTGCTGGCGCAGGTTCTCAACGCCCTGCGTGACCGCGTCGGCTTCGACCCGCTCGAGGTCGAGGACGTGGTCGCCGGCAACGGGATGCAGACCGGGGAGCATGGCGCTGACATCGGCCGGCTCGCGTTGCTGGCGGCCGGCTGGCCGGTCGAGACACCCGGCTCGAGCCTCAACCGGTACTGCGGATCCGGCCAGCAGGCGGTCAGCTGGGCGGCGATGGGCATCCTGTCCGGTCACCAGGATCTCGTTGTCGGCTGCGGCGTCGAGTCGATGTCACGCTGGCCGGTGGCCGAGGGCGTGGTGACGCTCGACGCGGGCAACGCTCATCTGCGGGAGCTGTACCCGATGGTCCCGCAGGGCGTCAGCGCCGACCTCATCGCGACGCTGGAGGGCTTCACCCGCGAGGACGTGGACACCTTCGCAGCCCTAAGCCAGGAGCGGTGCGCCAAGGCCGTGGCCGAGGGCCGGTTCGACGGCTCGGTCGTGCCGATCAGGCATCTCGACGGCACGCTCGCCCTCGACCGTGATGAGTTCCCCCGCCCCGATACGACGGTGGCCACGCTCGCGAAGCTGCCGGCGTCGTTCGAGCAGCTGGCGACCCAGGTGCAGCCGGGCTTCGACCGGTCCTTCGACGACATGTGCCGCGAGGTCTATCCCCAGGCTGGCGAGATCCGCCACGTCCACCACGCGGGCAACTCCAGCGGCGTCGTCGACGGCGCGTCGGCGATCGTGCTTGCCTCGCCCGACTACGCCCGCGCCCACGGGCTGACCCCGCGAGCGCGCGTCCGGATGACCGCGGTGGCGGGCGCCGATCCTGTGATCATGTTGACCGCCCCCGGTCCGGCCAGCCTGCGTTGCCTGGCCAAGGCGGGCATGACCGTGGCCGACATCGATCTCTGGGAGATCAACGAAGCCTTCGCCGCGGTCCCGTTGAAGACCATCCGCGATCTTGATCTCGACCCGGAGCGGGTCAACGTCAACGGTGGGGCGATCGCGCTGGGCCATCCGATCGGAGCGTCTGGCCCGATGCTCATCCAGACCGTGCTGGACGAGCTTGAGCGGCGTGACCGCACCATCGGCCTGGTGACGATGTGCACCGGCGGCGGCATGGGCACGGCGACGATCGTGGAGCGGATCTGACCCCTGCCGGGCACGCCCGGGAGCGCGTCATCGGACCGGCCGTGGTCGGCCGTGGTACCCCCTCGGGACACCACGGCCGACCATCGGGTGCTGGCTCCTCGCTGGGGCCTCAGGGTGTGTCAAGAAAGATCGTCTTGTGTTCGAGGTACTCGGCCACGCCCTCCGGGCCGTACTCGCGCCCGTAGCCGGACGAGCCGAACCCACCGAAGGGCAGCGCGAAGTCGATCGCGGCCCCCTTGTTGATCGCAACGCTGCCGCTGCGGATGCGGCCGGCGAGCTGGCGGGCCTGGTCGAGGTCCTGGGAGAAGACGGCACCGGACAGCCCGAACGGGGTGCCGTTGGCGATGGCAACGGCATCGTCGAGGTCACGGTAGGTCAGCACGGTGAGGACCGGGCCGAAGATCTCCTCCTGGGCGATCCGCGACGTCGGCGACACGCCGGTGACGAGCGTGGGCGCGAGGTACCAGCCCCGCGTGGTGTGCGGCGGCGGGCCGCCGCCGGTGACCACCCGTCCGCCGTCCTTCTCGGCGTCCGTTATGTAGCCCAGCACCCGGTCCCGGTGCCGCTGGCTGACCAACGGGCCAACCGCGGTGGCGGGGTCACGGGGATCGCCGACGACCAGCGCCTCGAAGGCGGTCCGCAGCGCGTCGATCAGTTCGTCGTGCCGCCGCTCGCTGACGAGGACGCGGCTGAGCGCGATACAGGCCTGCCCGTTGACAAGAGTGACCGCCGCGACGACCGCGGCCGCGACCGCGTCGAGTGGAGCGTCGTCGCACACGATGCCGGCGGACTTGCCACCCAGTTCGAGACTGACCCGGGCCAGGTGGCTCGCGGCGGCAGCGGCGACCGCGCGACCGGTCGCGGTGCTGCCGGTGAAAGCGATCTTGTCGACTCCTGGGTGCCGGGCGAGGTGGTCACCGCCGACGCCGTCGCTCGCCACCAGGTTCAGCACACCGGTGGGGATCCCGGCGGCGCGGGCTGCCTCGGCCACCGGATAGGTGTCGAGGCAGGTCTCCGGCGCGGGTTTGCAGACGACCGTGCAGCCGGCGAGCATGGCCGGGGCGAACTTGTTGGCGGCCAGCACCAGCGGGCTGTTCCAGGCGGGGATTGCCGCCACGACACCGACGGGCTCCCGGGTGACGTCCGCCGAGGCGCCGAACAGGCCCGTCCGGCGTTCACTCATGGTCATCTGCTCGGCCAGACCGGCATGGTAGCGCAGCAGGGCGATCATGCCGACGGGCTCGGCCTGGGCCGCCCGCCGTGGCAGGCCGATTTCGTCGAGGACGAGCTCGCCTATCTCCTTGCGGCGCGCCGCGAGTTCGTTCGCGAACCCGGTGAGGTGAGCGGCCCGCTCCCCGATCGTCATCCGGGGCCACGGGCCGGTGTCGAAGGCCTCCCGGGCCGCGGCGACAGCCGCGTCGACATCGGCGGGCTCGCCGCACGGCGCGCTGCCGACGACATCTTCGGTGGCGGGGCTGACGACCGTGAAACGCCGGTCACCGGTGGCCGGGCGGAATTCTCCACCGATGAAGAACGCGTCCTGGCTGCTGGGCCGCATCAGCGGCCCAGCTCGATCACACCGCGGATGTTCCGCCCGTCGGTCATGTCCTGGTATCCCTCATTGACCTCGTCCAGCGAATA
>NZ_CAKJTO010000036.1:35525-44725 GCF_917627405.1 Protofrankia sp. Cj5 | reverse complement strand
TTAACTATTTAGCGCTTCCCGCTCGAGGCTGACTGGTCGCAGGGCAGGAACTTTCCGAGGTGGGCGGTCCCAGTATCGCCCACCTCAGTTCCGCTTCACGGCGTGCTGCCTTCGAGCGGCGCTCTTCTTCCGGTCGTTCGATTTTTCGCTCAGCGGGCCGAAAGATGCTCAGTCATTTTTCCATGCCGTTGGTGGCCTGTTTCCTGAAGCCAGCTGTTTCCCGGAAGCCGCCAACCGGAAACAATCAGCCTGGCCTGGCGGCGGAAGCGCGGGGGGACCGGTCAGGACGCGGACGGGACGAGGAAGGCCGTGATGCCGTCGGCGATACCCCGCGCGGCATGTTGGCGCCAGGTGGCGTCCGAGACCCGGGTGGCGTCGTCCGGGTTGCGCATGTTGGCGCATTCGATGAACGCCTTGGGCACCCGTGACAGGTTCAGCCCACCGAGGTCCGCGCGGAACGACAGCCCGGTGTCCGCGACGTAGTCGGCCCGGGGCTCGCCGGTGTTCCGTTCGAACCTGCTCCGCAGCACATCCGCCAGCCGTGCTGATGGGACGATAATCCCGGCGTTCCCGCCATCCGGGCTGAGGCTCGGGGCGATGACGTGAAACCCGGTGCCCTCCGGCGGCCCGCCATCGGCGTGCACGGACACCGCCGCATCAGCATGCACGTCGTTGCCGATCCGCGCCCGCTCGTTGATGCACGGGCCGACCCCGGAGTCGTCCGTCCTGGTCAACACGACCGTGGCACCGCGTTCGCGCAGGACCGCGGCGGCCCGGACGGCGACGTCAAAGGTAAAGGCGTGTTCCGGGTATCCGGCGTTGGTCTCGGCACCCGCGGTGTCGCACTCCTTGTCGATGCCGCCCGCGTCCACCTTGCGTGCGATCACCGCGGCCGCCGCCGCGTTCCCACCGTTGTGCCCGGGGTCCAGCAGGACCGTGCGTCCCCGCAGGGAGCTCTGCCCCGGCGGCGACAGCCCCGCGGCGGCGGCATCCGTCCGCTGCCGGGCCATGAACCCGGGCAAACTGGACAAACCAGGTAACACGCCGCGGGCCGCGAAGCCCCCGACCATTATTACGAAAACCGTGACGGCCACAGCGAACGCTCGCGGCCACGAAGGCATCTAGCGCCGCCCCAGCGCGGCTTGCCGGCCACGGGCAGCCGGGGGGACACGTGTCATGGTGGCCATGCCCGCGCCATGCGTCCGCGGGGCGGGGAGGCCCGTCGTCACGGGGCCGCCGCTGTCACGAAATCGATGAGGCGTTCGACCGCGCCGAGAAGACCCACCTCGATGTCGGTGTAGGAGCGCACGCTGGCGAGCACCCGACGCCACATGTCCACCGGCTCGGCGACCCCGAGGGCGCGGCACACGCCTTCTTTCCACGGCTCGCCCGGGGGCACCCGCGGCCAGGCCGCGATGCCCACGGAAGCCGGCTTCACCGCCTGCCAGATGTCGACGTAGGGATGCCCGGTCACCAGCACGTGCGGTGAGGTCACAGCCGCGGCGATCCGGCTCTCCTTGGAACCGGCAACCAGATGGTCGACGAGGACCCCGAGGCGGCGGCGCGGCCCCGGCCGGAAGGACGCGACGACAGCGGGAAGATCATCCACGCCATCGAGGGATTCCACGACGACACCCTCGATCCGAAGATCATCACCCCAGATGCGCTCGACGAGCGCCGCGTCGTGCAGTCCCTCCACGTAGATCCGGCTCGCCTGTGCGACCCGCGCCGGGTGGCCGCGAACGGCCACGGAGCCGGACGCGGTGCGGGCGGGGCCCGTGGGTGCCGCCCGCTGGGGCCTGATCAACGTTACCGGCCGGCCGTCGAGCAGGAAGGCCCCGGGCGCAAGCGGGAAAGCCCGGCGTCGGCCATGCCGGTCCTCAAGCAGCACACCGCCCGCTTCAACATCTACAACCGCGCCGCAGAAGCCGGTGGCGGCGTCCTCAACCACCAGCTCCCGGTCCGCCTCGACCGTGGGCGGCGGCGCGGGCCGCGTGCGCTTCTCCCGCGCCAGCACATCAGGCCCGTAGTCTCTGCTGCGCACCCGCCTACTGTAGCCCGGCCGTTCGCGGGCGCGTGCCGTCCGCGTGCCTCGTCGTTCACCCGTGGATCCGAACACGCAGGCGCGCGCGCCGCGGCTGGGCCGACGTCCCAGAATCAACCTATGACCGAGAGATACCGACCGGGTGTCGCCCTGCTGGTGATCGACATCCAGAACGACTTCGCCGCGCCCGAAGGCAGCCTGTACGTCCCCGGCGGCGAAGAGATCATACCGGCTGTCAATGCCGAGATCGAGCAGGCGGTGGCGGCGGGATCGCCGGTCGTCTACACCCAGGACTGGCATCCGCCCACCACCCCGCACTTCTCCACCAGCGGAGGCATCTGGCCGCCGCACTGCGTGCGGGAGAGCGTGGGCGCACGGTTGCATCCGATGCTGCGGGTGGACGGAACGGTGGTCCGTAAAGGGACGGGCGGCGAGAACGGCTACTCGGGATTCACCGTCCGGGATCCGCTCACCGACGCCGCGCAGGCGACCGAACTCCACCGGATTCTCGCTACCCGCGACATCACCACGATTGTCGTGGTCGGCCTCGCCGGGGACTACTGCGTGAAGGCAACGGCTCTGGACGGGCGGGCACTCGGCTATCAGGTGGTGGTGCCGCTCGCGCTGACCCGGTTCGTCACGCTCCAGCCCGGCGACGACACGCAGGCCATCGCCGATCTGCGCGACGCCGGCGTCGTGGTGGTTCCCGACCAGTGAACGGTCACGGCCGCCGCAATACCGTGGGAACGTGCCGGCTTACCTCGACCACGCGGCCACGGCCGTCCTGCATCCCGCGGCCCGTACAGCGCTGCTGGCTGCCCTCGACGACGGCTGGGCGGACCCTGCCCGCCTGTACCGCGACGCCCGCCACGCCCGCCTGCTGCTCGACGCCGCGCGGGAGACCGTCGCCGCGGTCATCGGTGCCCGTCCCGACGAGGTCAGTTTCGCCTCGTCCGGCACGCAGGCGGCCCAGCTCGCGGTTCTCGGCGCGGCCCAGGCCCGCCGCCGGTCAGGGAGACGGATGCTGGTCAGCGCCGTTGAGCACTCCTGCGTTCTGCACGCCGCGCAGTGGCACGAAGACGCCGGCGGCACCGTCGACACCGTCGGCGTGGACCGGTTCGGCCGGGTCGACCCGGCGGATTTCGCTCCCCCGCCGGATACCGCCCTGGCAAGCCTGCAACATGCCAACCACGAGGTCGCAACCATTCAGCCGGTAGCCGCGGCCGCGGGCGTGCTGCACGCCGCGGGCGTCCCGTTGCATGTGGACGCGGCCATGTCGGTCGGGCGGATCCCCGTGGACGTCCGCGCCCTCGGCGCCGATCTGCTCAGCGCCAGCGCGCACAAGTTCGGCGGGCCGGCGGGGGTCGGCATCCTGGTGGTACGGACCGGGTGCCGATGGGTCAACCCGCTGCCCGCGGACGAACGCGAGGGTGGCCGGGTGAGCGGCTTCCCCAACGTCGCGGCCATCGTCGCGACGGCCGCGGCCCTGCATGCCCGCGCCGCTGAGATCACCGCTGAGACGCCGCGCCTGGCCGGCTACATCGAGCGGCTGCGCACCCGCATCCCCCACCTCGTCAAGGATGTCGAGCTGCTCGGCGACCCTGATGCGGCCGGTCGGCTGCCGCATCTGCTTACTTTCTCCTGCCTGTACGTGGACGGGGAGTCGCTGCTCGGGGAGCTGGACCGGGCGGGGATCGCCGTCAGCAGCGGATCGAGCTGTGTATCGGACACGCTCGCCCCGAGCCACGTGCTGGCGGCGATGGGCGCGTTGACCCAGGGCAACATCCGCGTGTCGTTCGGTCGTGAATCCAGCGCGGCAGACGTGGACACCCTGCTGGCGATCCTGCCGGACGCGGTTGCCCGGGTCCGGGAGCGGGCCGGGGCTGTCAGCCTGTGACGCCATCCGACGCCGGTACGAGCGCCGCCGGCCACAGCGGCCACGGCGCCGCGTGGGATGGCGCCCAGCTCACCGTGGACGCACGCGGGCACCGGTGCCCGCTACCCGTCATCGAGCTCGCGCGCCGGATCCGCGAGGTCGACGTCAACGCCGACCTACAGCTGTGGGCAGACGACCCAGCCGCCGCGTATGACATCCCCGCCTGGTGCCGGATGCGCGCCAACACGCTGGTCGCGACCCGCGAACTGGCCAGCGGGGGAACGGCCTACCTCGTCCGCCGCTGTTCCTGATCACTCACCGGGAGATGCGGGGCGATCTCCGCGACGGCGTTGGGCCCATAGCTCTCCAAAAGCCGCTTGGCCAGGTCGTCCGGGATGGTGTCGTACTCCTGGGTGCCGATCGTCTCCAACGCGAGTGTCGCGAGCAGGCAGCCGAGCTGCGCGGACCGCTGCTGGGGCAGATCCCAGGCGAGACCGGCGAAGAAACCGGCACGAAAGGCATCACCGACACCCGTCGGATCGGGCGTCACCCTGGCCGGCACGACCGGTACGTGGAGCGGCGGCTCGCCGACAGCCTCGATCGAGACGCCGTCGGCGCCGTGGGTGGTGACCCGCGTCCCTACGCGTTGCAGTACCTGCGCATCCGACCAGCCGGTCTTGCTCTCCAGCAAGCTCTTCTCATATGCGTTGCACAACAGCCAGGTGGCCCCCTCGACAAGCCGGCGGATCTCCGGGCCGTCCATCCGGGCAAGCTGCTGGGACGGGTCGGCGGCGAACGCGATGGAGCGATCCCGGCACTCGTCGGTGTGGCGGAGCATGGCCTCGGGGTCGTTCGGGCTGATCACCACCAGATCCAGCGAACCGAGGCGCTCGATGATCGGCCCCAGCTCGATCAGGCGAGCATCGCTCATCGCGCCCGGGTAGAAGGAGGCGATCTGACACAGATCGCTGTCGGTCGTGCACACGAAACGAGCCGTGTGAAAAAGATCACTGACCAGTACCGAATCCGTGTCCACTCCATGGCGATCCAGCCATGAACGGTAGTCGGCGAAATCCTCACCGACCGCGGCCACCAGGACGGGGCGGAGCCCCAGCCGCCCGAGGCCATAGCAGATGTTGGCCGCCGCTCCCCCGCGCCGGATGACCAGATCATCAACCAGGAAGGACAGCGACACCCGTTCAAGCTGGTCGGCGAGAAACTGGTCGGCGAACCGCCCCGGGAAACGCATGAGATGGTCAGTGGCGATGGAACCTGTCACGGCGATGCGCACGACACGCGAGCTTACCCGGTCGACAGCCGCTCGCTGGCGGAAAGCCTCATCTTCGGGGCGCCGCGACATCCACCGGAACATGGCGATGGTGCTCGCCCCAGCCGGAAACCGGTCGAGGCGAACACCATCATCTGCCTATCCCTGACGCGCCGGAACGGGACGAACCCGACCCCGTGGCAATATGATCAGTGGAAGGAGTCGCCGCAGGCGCAGGAGCCCGCCGCGTTCGGGTTGTCGATCGTGAAGCCCTGCTTCTCGATCGTGTCGACGAAGTCGATCGTCGCGCCGCCGAGGTACGGGCTGCTCATCCGGTCGACCGCGACCTTGACACCCGAGAAGTCCAGCACGGTGTCGCCGTCGAGCTGACGCTCGTCGAAGAAGAGCTGGTACCGCATGCCAGAACAGCCACCGGGCTGCACGGCGATCCGCAGCTGGAGGTCGTCCCGGCCTTCCTGCTCAAGCAGGCTCTTCACCTTGCTCGAGGCCACATCGGTCAGGATGACGGTATTCGGCCGAGCCACGGTGTCCGTGCCGGTCACGGTGTCAGTCGTCGCGTCCTGGACGGTCATGGAGACTGCTCCCTAGGTTCCCTTGGGGCCCGCGAGTGCGCGAAAATCCATGCTCGCACATCGGTGGGCCAGCGAGCCCTTGTTGTCAGGTCTGGCCTGTATTGGTGTGCCCCACGCCAGCGGCCGCGCTCGGTACGCGGCCGCGTGAGATGCCGGTAAATATCGCCATTCAGGTGAATGTCGCCGTTCATGCCATCGCGGCGGTAGCCGTCACCCCCAACACCTACCTGCAACACCGCACGCCGCGATCGCCTTCCCATCGTACGCAGGAGCGCCGCGGACGACCAAGCACGGACCGGGGGGCTGTGATCGCGGACTCCCCCCGCCGACTGCGACACGTGCGCGCATAGCGAGTTAGAGTCTTATCGACCATTCGCGCACAGGCTAGGCGGCCAGGCCCCCCATCGGCCGGTCGACCGGAGGAGCGAGCATGACGATCAATCCCGCGCTCGGCCGCGCCGCCAGTACTCCGCCGGTCGGGCCGCCGGTCACATCGCCATCGGTCACAGCGCCGCCACCGATACTCCCGAATCCGCTTGCGATGCTGTTGCTCGGTCGCGCCGCCGATCCCGGCAGCGAGCCCGGGGTCGACTGCCCCGGCGCGCTGCCGCCGGCGTCAGATCCGCACCTGGTCGACCGCGCCGCGGCGGCTCGGGCGACGCTCGGCGACTCCGTCTTCGTGCTCGGGCACCACTACCAGCGCGACGAGGTCATCGCCTTCGCCGACGTGACCGGCGACTCGTTCAGGCTCGCGCGGCAGGCCGCGGCCCGTCCCGAGGCCAGCCATATCGTCTTCTGCGGCGTGCACTTCATGGCCGAGAGCGCGGACATCCTCACCGGGGAGCATCAGCAGGTGATCCTGCCCGACCTCGCCGCCGGCTGCTCCATGGCCGACATGGCCGCGATCGAGCAGGTGGAACAGGCCTGGGAAACGCTGGCGGACGCGGGCCTCGCCGAGGACACGGTGCCGGTCAGCTACATGAACTCCACAGCCGCGATCAAGGCGTTCACCGGGCGGCATGCCGGCACGATCTGCACGTCGTCCAACGCCCGCCGGGCTCTTGCCTGGGCATTCGGGCCCGAGCGCCGCGGCCGGCGGGTGCTGTTCCTGCCCGACCAGCATCTCGGCCGCAACACCGCGGTGCTGGAGATGGGCATGTCGCTCGACGACTGTGTCGTCTACAACCCGCGCCGTCCCGGCGGCGGTGTCGGGACGGCACAGCTGCGCGACGCGCGGATGATCCTCTGGCGGGGGCACTGCTCGGTACACGGCCGGTTCAGCCGCGCCTGCGTGGACGAGGTCCGCGCCCGCCTGCCCCGCGTCACCGTGCTCGTCCATCCGGAATGCCAGTACGACGTCGTCACCGCCGCGGACCTGGTCGGCTCGACCGAATACATCATCAAGGTCGTCGATGAGGCGCCGCCCGGTAGCGCTTTCGCCGTGGGCACGGAGCTCAACCTGGTGCGGCGGCTCGCGCATCGGCATCCGGACAAGACCGTGGTCTTCCTGGACCGTACGGTGTGTTATTGCTCGACGATGAACCGTATCGATCTACCCCACCTCGTGTGGGCGCTCGAGTCCCTCACCCGCGGCGAGACGGTCAACCGCATCACGGTCGACCTCGATGTCGCGGCCCACGCCCGGAAGGCCCTTGACCAGATGCTGGCACTCCCCTGATGGCCCTGTTGAAACGACGCACAACGGCGTCGGCCGCGCCCGCCGCCCCACCCACCGACGGGGCTACGCCCGGCGGCGGCGGAAACGAGCCGGGCAAGGGACGCCCGACCCCGAAGCGCAGCGCGGCACGCGCGGCACGCGCCCGTGGCGGCGTCCTCGCGGCCCCAGCTTCACGCAAGGACGCGCGTACCCGGTCCCGCGCGGAACGCCGTCGCCAGAGCCAGGAGTACCGGGCCGGGATGATGTCCGGGGACATCAGCAGACTGCCCCCGCGCGAGCGTCTCCCCGAACGTGTGCTGGCCCGGGACTTCGTCGACACCCGCCGCAACGTGGGGCCGTTCTTCCTGGTCGCCGCGGCGGTGTACTTCGTCGGTGGGCTCGTCCCGAACGTGTACGTCCGGCTCATCGCCACCTACCTGATGCTGCTGGGAATCCTCGCTGTGGCCGTCGACTCGATCGTGCTGTCGCGCCAGGTCAGCCGCAGAGTTGCCGAGAAATACCCGGCTTCGACGGTCCGGGTACGCGCGTACAGCGTGCAGCGCGCCCTGTTGCCGGCCCGCTGGCGGATGCCGCGGCCGCACGTCACCCGCGTCGGCAACGGGTGACGGACCACGCGGTGATCAGATGATGCCGGCACAGAGCGGGATGCTCCGGTACGACCCGGGCCTCAAGCTCTGTGCCGGGAATCATAGGGTGACCGGGTGGAGCATCGACGACTAGGACGCAGTGGGCTGAGCGTCAGCGAGATCTCGTACGGCAACTGGCTCACCCATGGCGACCAGATCGAACGGGATCAGGCCTTCTCGTGCGTACGCGCCGCGCTGGACAGCGGGATCACGACCTTCGACACCGCCGACGTGTACGCGGGTACGAAGGCCGAGGCTGTGCTGGGTGAGGCCCTGGAGGGGATACGGCGCGAATCGTACGAGCTGTTCACCAAGGTCTTCTGGCCGACTGGGCCCGGCCCGAACGATCGCGGTCTGGGGCGCAAGCACATCATCGAGTCCTGCCACGCCTCGCTACGGCGGCTGCGCACCGATCATCTCGATCTCTACCAGGCACACCGCTATGACCCGACCGTGCCCCTGGAGGAGACCCTGCGGGCCTTCGAGGACCTGGTGCGGGCCGGCAAGGTGCTCTACGTGGGTGTCTCGGAGTGGGACGCCACGCAGATCGCCGCCGCGGTGGAGATCGCCGCCGCGACCGGCTTCGACCAGATCATCTCCAACCAGCCGCAGTACTCGATGCTGTGGCGGAAGATCGAGGCGGAGGTCATCCCCACTTCCCGCGCCGCCGGCATCTCCCAGCTCGTCTGGTCACCGGTCGCGCAGGGTGTGCTCACCGGCAAGTACCAGCCGGGAACCCCACCGCCGGAGGAGACTCGTGCGGCCAGCGGCTCCGGCGCGGGTTTCATCCGGCGGCTGATGGGGGACGAGGTTCTCACTCGGGTCCAGGGCCTGCTGCCGGTCGCGGCCGACGTCGGCCTGTCCCCCGCGCAGCTGGCCGTCGCCTGGGTGCTGCAGAACGACAATGTGGCATCAGCGATTATCGGAGCGTCACGACCAGAGCAGGTTCACGAGAACGTCAAGGCCTCTGGAGTGACGCTGGACCCGGAGGTCCTGACCCGGATCGACGCGGTGCTCGGCGATGTCGTCGTCACCGACCCGGACATCGTGTAACAAGCGGACGCGAAGCGACGGCCTCACGGCCAGGACGCGCTAAGAGCGCCCGGCAATAGGGGC
>NZ_CAKJTO010000036.1:0-35127 GCF_917627405.1 Protofrankia sp. Cj5 | reverse complement strand
CCCCTATTGCCGGGCGCTCTAATCCACCGGACGAAGGCTCATCGGGCCGTAGACCTTGTGGCCGGCCTCCTGCAGCACCACCTGCTGGACGCCGGCCGCCAGCAGCTCCCGCCAGGTTTCCCCCAGCCAGGTCTCGGCATCGCTCTGCGTCGGGAACGGCTCTGACGACGACGGCTCTGGCAACGACGAGTCCGACAACGACGAGCCGGACAGGGCGGCCGCGCCACCGTCCTCGGTCTCAAAACGCCACACCCAGCTCACCGGGCGACCTCCCTGTTGTTCTGCCCATCTGCGTCATCCCGAACGGCAGGCACCCATCCAACACGCTCACGGCCGGAGAGCGCTGCGGCCATGACTCTATTTCGCGCGCTCGAAGGCCCGGAGAGCGCGTTTGAGATCGTCATTCCGGCTCGCCGCGCCCAGGCGCCGGAAGTGCTCCTGGCCTGATCGCCCTGCTTCTCCTCGCTACCGTGCGGCCAGCCCCATACGATCCGGCGGACGGGCAGACAGGTCGAAAAATGAGGAAGGAAGCCGTGATCACAGCTTCATACGGCATCACGACGGCGCTCGCTGGCGCGTCCACGCTCGCCGAGGCCGCCGAACCGCACAAGGGACCGCTGGAATGGTGGGCGGTCGGCCTGGTCACGATCGGCGCGATCCTGCTGCTCGGACTCGTCATCATGATCATGACGTTGGCCGACCGGAAGCGCCATCCGCACGCAGCCCCGCACACAGCCCCGCACGCGCACGCACGCCCACCGGCACAGGCGCAGGCGCAGAAGCCTTCGGCGTGAGGACGTCGCGCGCGTGCGGCTGAGGCTGCTCGGTACGGGCTCAGCCGATGGCTGGCCCAACCCGTGGTGCGAGTGCGCGTCGTGCCGCTGGGCACGCGAGCACGAAGTGCGCACCCAGACCGCGGTGCTCATCGACGAGCTCATGCTCATCGACTGCGGGCCAGACGTACCGCGCGCCGCAACCCGCTTCGGGGTGCGGCTCGCGGGCGTGCGTCATCTGCTGTTCAGCCACGCCCATCCCGACCACACCGGCCCGGCGGCCCTGCTGTGGCGGGAGTGGGCGACCGCGGCCGACCAGCCATTGGACGTTGTCGGGCCGCCCGCCTGCCTGGACGCCTGCCGTGCCTTCGTCGGTCCGTGGGACGGCCCGGCTGAGGGTTCGGCGGCGGAGAATCCGGCGGTCCAGGCGGCGGACAGCCCGGCCCCCAGCGGGTCCGGCGCGTTTCGGTTCCACCCGGTGGTCGCCGGCGGCGTGCTGGCGCTCGGCGGCTTCGAGATACGGCCAGTGGCGGCCAACCACGGGGGCGCGGTCATCGGGCCGGCGGTGCTCTACGACGTGACCGCCCCGGACGGCGGACGGGTGCTCTACGCGTGCGACACCGCGGCGCCGCTGCCACCGCGGACCCTGGACGCGCTCACCGGCCGGGCGTTCGACGCCGTGCTGATGGAGGAGAACAACGGCGACCGCCCGGGGTTCGGTGACCACCTGGGCCTGGCCAGCTTCGCGGATGTCCTCGCGCAGTTGCGCCAACACGGCGCCGTGGTGGGAACGACCCGGGTCCTCGCCGTCCATCTGAGCCACCGAAACCCCCCTGGGGACGCGCTCGCCCGGCGGCTGGCGCTGATGGGGGCCGAAGTGCATCCCGACGGTGCCGTGCTCGACATCATCCCGAACGCCAGCCCGAACGCTATCCCGGACACCAGCTCGACCGCCGCTTCGGACACCACCTCAGCCAGCGTGCCGGTCACTGCGCGCCACGGAACGCGCCGCACGCGGTCGGCCTCCGGGCTGCCCCGGCCGTACCGCGTCCTGGTCACCGGGGGTGCCCGGTCCGGCAAGTCCGCGGAGGCCGAGCGCCGCCTGGCCGCCTGGCCGGACGTGGTGTACGTCGCTACCGCGGGACCGGTCGCGCCGGGCGACACCGAGTGGGCGGCGCGGGTGCACGCCCACACCATCCGCCGGCCGCGGCACTGGACGACGGTGGAGACCGCTGAGCTGACGCCGCTGCTGAGCACCGACGGCCCGCCGCTGCTCGTCGACTGCCTCACCCTGTGGCTGACCGCCCATCTCGACGACGATCCCGTGGACGGCGGCTGGCCCGCCCGCGTCGACACACTGGTCGCGGCCTGGCGTGACACCCGGCGCCACGTGGTCGCGGTGACCAACGAGGTCGGCTCGGGCATCGTCCCCACGAGCGCGGTCGGACGCCGCTTCCGCGACGCCCTGGGCCGGCTCAACGCGGCGGTCGCGGCCGAGTCCGACGAGGTCTGGCACGTCGTCGCCGGCATCCCCGCCCGCCTGCGCTGACCCGCGCTCAGCACCCGCCGTGAGCACCCGCCGGGAGCTGAGGATCGACCTGGAAGAATGGAGGAACTCGAAGAAACGTGCGGGAGAAGGCGTGGGAGGTTGTGGGCTTGAACGAGCACGAGGTGCCGTCGCTGCGCAGGCAGGTCGAGACCGCCGTCTCCGACGCGATCAGCCAGGCGCTGCCTGAGCTGGCGGGAGCCGACCCGGTGGTCCGGCGCTCCGAGCACGCGGACTTCCAGGCCAACGCGGCCCTCGCACTCGCCAAACGCGCCCGGCGCAAACCTGCCGACCTGGCCGCTTCCGTGGCCGACGCCCTGCGCCGCGACATCGGTACCGACACCGACACGGATGCCGACACGGGTACCCCGGTTGCCTCCGTCACCGTCTCCGGGCCGGGATTCATCAACCTGGTCGCGTCCGACACCGCGCTGTGGCGCCAGGTGGCGGCACGGCTGGCAAGTCGCCATCTCGGGGTGGGAACACCGCAGCAGGGCCGTCGGACGGTCGTCGACTACTCCGGTCCGAACATCGCCAAGGAGATGCACGTCGGTCACCTCCGGACGACGATCATCGGTGACTGCCTGTCCCGGGTACTCGGCTTCCTCGGCGCGGAGGTGCTCCGCCAGAACCATCTCGGGGACTGGGGCACCCAGTTCGGGATGCTCATCGAGTATCTCGACGAGCATCCCGACGTCGCGTGGCACCACGACGAGCTCTCCGACGGCACGTCGACCGTCTCCGCGCTCAACACCCTGTACCGGGCCGCCCGGGCCGTGTTCGACGCCGATCCCGACTTCGCCGACCGGGCCCGGCGTCGCGTTGTCGCGTTGCAGGCCGGTGACGAGGCGTCCGTCACCCGCTGGCGGGAGATCGTCGCCGAGTCGGAGTTCGCGTTCAGCGAGATCTACCAGCGGCTCGGTGTGCTTCTCACCGCCGCCGACTCGGCGGGCGAATCGTTCTACAACCCGTGGTTGCCCGAAGTGGTCGGCGAACTCACCCAGGCCGGCATCGCCGTGGAAAGCGACGGCGCGCTGTGTGTGTTCTCCGCCGAGATCACCGGCCCGGACGGCGAACCGGTACCGCTCATGGTCCGTAAGACCGACGGCGGCTTCGGATACGACACCACCGACCTCGCGACGATCCGCTACCGCATCCGCGACCTCAAGGCCGACCGGATTCTCTATGTCGTCGACGCCCGTCAGGCCCTGCACTTCCAGCTCATCTTCGAAGCCGCCCGCCGCGCCGGCTGGCTCACCGACGACGCCGACGTCACACACGTCTCCTACGGGACGGTGCTCGGCCCCGACGGGCGGCCTTTCAAAACCCGCTCGGGCGACACCGTCAAACTGATGGACCTGCTCGACACCGCCGTTGGGAGGGCCCGGGAAGTCGTCACCGAGAAAGCCCACGATCTCGACCCGGCCGAACTCGACCAGATCGCCGAGCAGGCGGGCATCGGCGCCGTCAAATACGCGGACCTGTCGACATCCCGCACCAAGGACTACACCTTCGACGTCGACCGCATGGTGTCCTTCTCCGGCAACACCGGTGTGTACCTCCAGTATGCGCACACGCGGATCTGTTCCATTCTTCGCAAAGCTGGCGACGCATCCGCACCGGTCGACACGACGCTCGCGCCGCATCCCGCCGAACGCGCGCTGATACTCGCGCTGGACGCCTTCGGCGACACGCTCACCGAGGTCGGCCAGACGCTCGAGCCCCACCGGCTCTGCGGCTATCTCTACGACCTGGCGAAGGCCTTCACCGACTTCTACGAAGCCTGCCCCGTCCTGTCCGTGGCGCAGCCGACGCGCGGTAATCGCGTCGCACTGTGCCGGCTCAGCGCCGAGACGCTGCGCCGTGGCCTGAACCTCCTCGGTATCGCCGCGCCGGAACGCATGTGATCCCCATGCCCCGGCGCCGAGGCCGCCGGAGGGTCACCCGCGCGCGGGTGACCACTTCGACGACGCCCTCGCTCACATCAGGACCATGCCAGCACTATCGATCCCTGTTCCCTGGAAAAACGGGTGCGGTGAACGGTTTCGCCCGCCCCGACAATGCGGCGCCGATGCGGTTGGCCAATTCGTTTGAGGCCGCGACGGCGCTGGGCGACCGAATGGATGGCGGAGACGGCTAGATTGCGATCCCCCACGACGATGTTTCCCTGCACCTGGCCATCGACCTCGATGCGCGGACCGGGGCTGGCCATCCTGGCCTCCCTCGATTCATACAACGGGATGGACAGACCGGTCGATGGCGTCCCCGTCGTGTCATTCGCCCCGACCGTGACAATCAGTCGTACTCGGGACAGAGTACGCGCTGGCATGAATAGTCGATCGGACTCCAGTAGCGGTCGCCCAAGTATGCGGAAAGTGGCGCGCAGACTGACGCCAACGGTCCGCTACCGCGAGCCGAAAGCCATATCACAACGGGTTTGTGGACAGGCTGGCCGCGAGCCCTCCGGGCCGAGGGAACAAGAAGATGTCAGCTGCATTCGCGTCAACCAGCGCCGCGAAGCCTCGGAAGCTCCCGGCCTGGCCCATGCCTTCCGGCGTGGCATAACGATCAATTTACTGATCATCAAGCAGCGCACGAAGGTCCCGGAGAGCATCACCGGTAACACTCACTCGCATAGCCTCCAGCCCTACCAGTACTGGTTTAGGATCCTCGTAAAGGCGTACTGACCAGCGGGAGGCGCGGACGTGTCGTTGTTCGACACACACGGTGATCTTGTAGAGGCTCGCGCTCGGCTACGGTCTCAGGTCGACGAGATCCTTGCCGCGCTGGAGTCCGGCCGGCTCCCGCGCCCGCACGAGCGAGAGCAGGTGGATCTCAAGGAGGAAGCCGGACGACGTGATCGTCGTGGTGGCGTCCTCCCCGGTGAGCGCCAGAATCCCCAGGCGGTGGAGCAGCTGGCACGCGAGGTGCCGTGCATGGCCAACACACCGGGTGGCGGTGCGCTCATCGTCGGCGTGGACGACTCCGGCCGTGTTCTCGGCACCGAGCTGGACGTCGAATGGCTCCGCCACAGGATCTTCGAGCGCGTTGACATCGCTCCTGCCGTCGAACAGCGGCTCGTGCGGGGTGAACGGCTCCTGGTCCTCTATGTTGCCGAGACTCGCGAGCCGGTCGAGGACCCGGAAAACAAGATCCGATGGCGGGTCGGCGATCACTGTGTTCCGGTGGACCGGTCCGAGTGGTGGCTCCGCAGGCAGGAGCGGGCCGGGCTGGACGTGATGGCCGCAGTGACCGGCCGGACGATCGCGGACGTCGCCCTGGGCGCCCTTGTGACGGCCCGCCGTTATCTCATCAGCGGCAACGACGACGAAACGGCCGACACCACCGACACCGAACTGCTCGGGCGCCTCGGCGTCCTGCGCCCGGACGGCGCACTCACCCAGGCCGGCGTGCTGGCCTTCTGCCCGGCGCCACGGACGCTCATCGAACTGACCCGCTTCGACGTCCCCGGCGGTGATGTTCTCAACCCGCCGACCGATCTTTCGGGACTGGCCCTCGTCGAACAGCTCGCCGCGGTTGAAAGCGATCTCCTGGCATTCAACGTCGCGACCACCGTCCACCGCGGGTTCGCCGAGATCCCCGTCCGGCAGATCCCGCCTCGTTCGGTGCGTGAGGCCCTGCTCAACGGGCTCGTGCACCGCGACTGGATGCGTCCGGATCCGATCACCGTGATCTGGTTCGACCACGACCATGTTCTCGAGGTGGAAAGCCCGGGCGGCTTTGCCGGCGGCGTGTCCCAGGACACCGTGCTCTCCCGCAGGTACGCCCGCTACCCGGCGCTCTCCGATCTCTTCCGCGCGCTGCGGCTGGTGGAGAAGCAGGGGGTCGGTGTCGACCGCATGTACCGGGAAATGATCTCGTTTGGCCACCGGCCCCCGCGGATCGTCGAGGTGGCCGGGCCTGCGGTTCGGACCCGCCTGGCGGGTGGGGCGCCGGTCGTGCCGGTGATGTCGCTGATGGAGTCGGTCCAACCCGCCGCACGCCGCCGTGACGTGCGAATCGCCGTGATCTTCTACGAACTGCTGCACCGGCCGTTCCTCACCCTCGACAGCGCAGCGCGCGCCCTGCAGACCGACGCGGACGACGCGCGGAGCGCGCTTGAGACCGCCTGCGCCACCCGCATCGACGACGACGTGCTCGTCGAGCCGTACAAGGACGTCTGGATGCTGTCCGCGGCCGTGTTCCGTCGGCTGGACAACGACCAGGGCACCAACGACCAGGGCACCGCGGGGGCGCTGATCGGACGCGGCCTGCTGCCCTACCGCCGGCCCAACCAGACCAACAGCCCGGACGTCGTCCAGGCCTGGCTTGCCGCCCACGACCGCATCACCAGCGGTGACTACGCGACCCTGACCGGCCTCACCCAGACCGGCGCGAACCGTGCGCTCGACCGCTTCGTCCCGGATCTGCTCGTCCGCGGCTCCACCACCGGCCGCAACGCCCACTACATCGCCGTGCCGACACGTTCTCGATGAAGCGGAACCCGCGCACACCCAAGGTGCTACCATGTAGAACATGGTGCAGGTGGGAGTGCGGGAGCTCAAGCAGAACGCCAGTCAGGTACTGGCCCGGGTGAAGGCCGGAGAGACGGTCGAGGTCACCGAACGCGGAACGGCCGTTGCGATCATCACTCCGTACGAATCGATCTCGAGCTACGAGCGTCTTGTCGACTCCGGCGACCTGCTACCCGGCGGGCAGGGCATTCTGGGCATCGAGCCGGTGACTATGAGCACCGGCGTCCGGTTGTCGGATGAGCTCGCCGCTCTGCGTGATGAGGACTGGAGATAGTTCTGATCTACCTCGACACCAGTGCACTGACCAAGCTCGTTGTCGCAGAGGAGGAGACCTCGGACCTACGGGCTTGGCTCGCCGAGCACACGAACCGGCGACTGGTCAGCAGCGCGCTGGTACGCACCGAGCTACGACGCGCGGTTCTTCGCGTCGCTGACCGTCCTGATGTCAGTCGGACGGAGGCGCAGGCCGCAGCTGGAGCGGCAACGGCACTTCTCCGAGAACTCGACCAAATCAGGTTGAGCTACCCGTTGTTGGACCGAGCCGGTCTGCAACCACCGACGCGCCTACGCAGCCTTGACGCAATTCACCTTGTCACCGCCGCTGCCCTCGGCCCGGATCTGCACACCATGGTTGCCTACGACCACCGCCTCCTCGACGCTGCTCGCGACATCGGCATAGCGGTCGCCGCCCCCGGCATGCTGTAGCGCCGGATCGGAGCGCAACGAGTGGCCGACGCGGTAGCCGGGATCGTCCATCAGGTAGGAAAGACGCTGTGCAGACTCCAGACCTCGACAGCGACGCCATGGACGCAGCCCGGCAGCGACAGCGAGCACTGACCAAACCACCGGGCGCGCTCGGGCGCCTTGAGGAGGTCTCGGTCTGGCTTGCCGGCGCGCAGGGAACCTGCCCGCCACGGCCGTTCCAGCGCGTCCGGGCCATCGTCATCGCCGGTGACCACGGCGTCGCCCGGTCGGGTGTCTCCGCGTTCCCCCCGGAAGTCACCGCTCAGATGGTGGCGAACTTCGCCACCGGTGGCGCCGCCGTGAACATCCTGGCCCGCACGGTCGGTGCCTCCGTGCGAGTGGTGGACGTCAGTGTGGACACCGACGAGCCGAGCGGGCCGGGCGGAGTGGACGGGACCGCTCCGGCCGGGCGTTACCGGATCCGCCGCGGCAGCGGGCGGATCGACATCGAGGACGCCCTGACCGCGGACGAGGTCTCGCGCGCGCTCGACATCGGCCGCACGATTGTCGACGAGGAGGTGGATGCCGGCGCTGACCTGCTCGTCCCGGGCGAAATGGGCATCGGGAACACCACTGCCTCCGCGGCGATCGTCGCCACCCTGCTCGACCGTGAACCAATCGACGTGGTCGGGCGCGGGACCGGTATCGACGATGCCCGGTGGATGATCAAAACAGCCGCGATCCGGGACGCGATGCGCCGCGGCCGGCCGTTCGCCGCCGACCCGCCGGCCCTGCTCCGGGTGATCGGCGGCGCGGACCTCGCCGTGCTCGTCGGCCTGTTGGCCCAGGCCGCCGTCCGCCGCACCCCGGTGGTGCTCGACGGTGTCGTCATCTGCGCCGCCGCGCTGGTCGCCGAAGCCCACGCGCCAGGGTCGAAGGCATGGTGGATCGCTGGCACACGGTCGACCGAGCCCGCGCAGCACCTCACGCTCGAGTCACTCGGCTTCGATCCTCTGCTGGACCTCGGCCTGCGGCTCGGTGAGGGCACCGGTGCGCTACTCGCCGTCACCCTGCTGATGGCCGCGCAGGCGACACTTGCCGAGATGGCCACGTTCGACCAGGCCGGGGTCAGCGACAAGACGGGAACGCTCGCCGCCGCGGGCGACGGCCCCACCGCAGGTCGCGAGCCCACCGCCGGCAGCGAGCCCACCGCTGGCAGCGAGCCCACTGCGGGTCACGAGCCCACCGCGACCGCCACCTGAGCGGTGCCGATTCGAACGATCTTCTCCCTGCTGTCCGTACTGCCCGTACGCGGGCCGGTCGCCATCGACCGGCGCGCCATGGGACGCGCCATGGCGATCGCGCCGCTGGTCGGCCTCGTCCTCGGTGTTGTCACCGCCCTGGCCGTGGTCAGCATGAGGATCGTCACGAAGACGCCCGGCCAGCCGCCGGAGACCCTGCTCCCGGCCGCCGTGGGGATCGCCACGCTGACCTTGCTGACCCGGGGCCTGCACCTGGACGGGCTCGCTGACGTGGCCGACGGGTTCGGCGCCGGCCGGGAACGCGCCCTGGCCGCGATGCGCGACTCCCGGCTCGGCGCCTTCGGCACGCTGGCCCTGGTGTTCGCGGTGCTCATCCAGGTCAGCGCGCTGTCCCTGACGATCAGTGAACACCGGGGCACGGTGTCGATCGTGGTGGCCGCCATGACCGGGCGGCTCGCGGCGACACTCGCCTGCGTCCGCGCGCCGGCGGCGCACCCGACCGGGCTCGGCGCTCTCGTCGCCCGCTCGGTACAGCCGTGGCAAGCAGCCTGCTCCGCCGCCGCGGTGGTTGTCCTCGCGGCCTTGGCCGGACGCTTCGACATCGACGGCGGGGATGCCGGCCGCGCGGTCCACGCGGTGACCGCCGTCGCCGCCGGGACGGCCGCGGGCTGGCTGCTGCGGCGCTTCCTGGTTCGCTACCTCGGCGGTATCACCGGGGATGTGCTCGGCGCCCTCATCGAGGTCACGGCGACGGTCACGCTGATGTTCATGACCCTGAACATCCCCGCGGGCCCGCGGATCCACCTCGGTCTGCGCTAGTGGTCGCCGCCGTGGGAACGCTCGTTCGCAAGACGGGGCTCACCTCGGCGCCATGGCCGCGGGCGCGGGCCGCGCCCGGCTCACCGAGGGGAGGCCGGGACGAACGGCGGCCGCACAACCGCCATCGTCGACAGCCGGCCGCGCACGTCCACCTGGACGGTGTCGCCCTCGCCGACGGTGCGGTCGATCAGGGCGAGCCCGATACCTGTCCGCAGCGTCGGCGAGAACGTCCCGGTGGTGACCTCGCCCACGGGCGCCCCCGCTGGGCCGTACACCGTCATGTGCGGCCGTGGAATGCCCCGGTCGGTGGCGCGCAGCCCCCACAGCAGCCGCGCCGGGCCGGTGGCGCGCTCCGCCAGCAGCGCATCCCGGCCCCAGAACCGCTGCTTGCCCCAGCCCACCGCCCAATCCACCCGGGCCTGCACCGGAGTGATCGATGTCGACAGGTCCTGGCCGTGCAGCGGATAGCCCATCTCGGTCCGCAGGGTGTCGCGGGCGCCGAGCCCACAGGGCAGGGCTCCGAGCGGGGCGCCCGCGGCGGTCAGCGCGTCCCACAGCGCGGGCGTGTCCGCCCACCGGGACACGAGCTCGAAACCATGTTCACCGGTGTAGCCCGACCGGCACACGATCACCTCTGTACCGGCAGCCGGCCAGCTGGCCCGGACGAAACTCATGTAGGCCCCGCTGGTGGGCAGGCCCAGCAACGACATCAGCTCCGCCGAGCGCGGGCCCTGCACAGCGACTATCCCGAAGGCCGTGTGCAGATTGTCGACGGCCACGCCGGGCGGTGCGGCGGCGGCGAGCCGGCGGACGACGTCCACGGTGTTGGCCGCATTGGGGACGAGAAAGACCTCGGAGTCGGCGTACAGGTACGCAATAAGATCGTCGGCCACACCGCCGCTCTCCTCATCGCAGCACAACGTGTACTGGGCCCGGCCGGGAGCGATCCGAGAGAGATCATTGGTAAGAACGGAGTTCACGAAAGCCGCCGCTCCCGGGCCGTGTACCCGGGCCTTGCCGAGGTGGCTGACGTCGAAGATCCCGACGGCCGACCGGACCGCCGCGTGTTCCTTCAGGACGCCCCCGCGGGGATACTCGATGGGCATCTCCCAGCCGCCGAAGTCGGCCAGCTTGGCGCCCAGCGCCATGTGCCGATCGTGCAGCGCCGACCGCGACAGTTCGCCCATGCTCGCAGGCTAGTCCTGTCTTCCGCACGTGCGTGCGGAAGACAGGACTAGCCCCGCGCCCCGCCCGCGGCACGGTGCGGGGCCCCGGCCTCGCGGACGGGGCGTCCGGCGGGGCAGCGTCCCCTGCTGTGACAGCCTCTCCCGCGGTGTTCCGTAGTCTCTCGGCATGACCGTGACTGCCGTGACGACATCATCCGTGCTGGACCTCGACACCGACGCGCTGGTGATAGGTATCGCGGCGAGCGCGGACGGGCCGATGCCGCTGGGTGGTGCCGAAACGCTGGACGCGGCCCTCGGCGGCCGCCTCGCCCAGGTGCTGGCCAGCCTCGGCGCGACCGGAAAGGCAGGTGACCTCGTCCGTTTCGCCACGCTCGGCATCCTGCCCTTCCCCACCGTGGTCGCGGTCGGCCTCGGGCCAGCCGGGCCGGCCGCCGGTGACCGTGATCGCGCTGGCGGCGGGATCGACGTCGACCACGAGACGCTGCGCAGAGCATCGGGCGCCGCGACGCGGGCGCTGGCCGGCACCGCCCGCGTCGCGACCACCCTCGCCCTGGCCGCCGGCCCGCCCGGAACAGGCCAGCTACGGGCGGTCGCCGAAGGTGCGCTGCTCGGCGCCTACTCCTTCGACACCTTCCGGGCTGCTTCCCTGGGCGACCGGCGTCCTCCGGTCCAGGAGATCACGCTCGTCGTGGACGGCCCGTCCGAGGCCGCCGCCCAGGACGCCGTGCGCCGGGCCGCCGTGTCCGTGGACGCCGTCGCGCTGGCCCGGGATCTCGTCAACACACCGCCTGGGCACCTGCCGCCCGCGGAATTCGCCGAGATCGCGGCCCGGCGGGCCACCGAGGCCGGTGTGGCCGTCGCGGTACTCGACGAGAAGGCGCTGGCCGACGGCGAGTTCGGCGGGATCCTCGGGGTCGGCCAGGGATCGGTGAACCCGCCGAGGCTGGTCCATCTCAGCTGGCGGCCCGCTGGTACGGACCCGGCCAGCCCGCCCGCGCTGACCTTCGTCGGCAAGGGAATCACCTTCGACTCCGGCGGCCTGTCCCTGAAACCCGCGAGCGCGATGGAGTGGATGAAGACCGACATGGCCGGCGCGGCCAGCGTGCTCGCCGCTGTCATCGCCGCCGCCCGGCTGAACCTGGCGGTCAGCGTCAGCGCATGGATACCGCTGGCCGAGAACATGCCGTCCGGGGAGGCGATCCGGCCGGGCGACGTCCTCACCCTGCGAGGCGGCACCCGGGTCGAGGTTCTCAACACCGATGCCGAGGGACGGCTGGTGCTCGGTGACGCCATCGCCCGTGCCGCGCAGGACTCCCCCGACCTCATTGTGACCGTCGCGACGCTCACCGGTGCGCAGATCGTGGCGCTGGGCCAGCGCACCAGCGGTGTGATGGGCCGTGACGACGCGGTGGGACAAGTCGTCGCCGCGGCCCGCGCCGCCGGTGAGGCGGTGTGGCCGATGCCGCTGCCGCCGGAGCTGCGCAAGGTGCTCGAGTCGGCCATCGCGGACCTTGCCAACATCGGCAGCGGCAACCGGGATGGCGGCATGCTGGTGGCCGCGCAGTTCCTGAGCGCCTTCGTGCCCGATCACATGCCGTGGGCACATATCGATATGGCCGGGCCGGCCTGGAACGCGGGCGAACCATACGGTCACACCCCGAAGGGCGGTACCGGTGTGATAGTACGAACCCTGCTCCAGCTGGCCGAGAACATCTCCGCGGCGAACATCTCCGCGGCGCCAGCGCCCCACGCCGAGCCGGGCGAACAAACTACCAGCGAGTAGCGAGCGACGAACGGAAGTGGCGCGGAAGAATACCCGGCGTCATGGGCCACAGTTGCCGGGACGTGCGATGCATCCGTCCCGTGGCATGAAAGACTGAACCCATCCCAACCAGTCAACGAGAAGGGACGCCTGGCGTGGTGGACTCTGCGGCCGGTCCCGTAGACCTTGTCATCCTCGGTGGTGGTAGCGGCGGTTACGCCGCGGCCCTGCGTGCCGCCGAGCTCGGTCAGGAAGTCGTTTTGATCGAGCAGGACAAGCTGGGTGGCACCTGCCTGCACCGCGGGTGTATTCCAACCAAGGCACTGCTGCACTCAGCGGAGATCGCGGACAATATCCGCGAAAGCGAGAATTACGGAATCCGATCAACCTTCGACGGAATCGATATAGCAAAAGTCAATGCCTACAAGGACTCGGTGGTCAGCAAGCTCTACCGCGGCCTCACCGGCTTGGTGAAGGGCCGCGGCATCGAGATCGTCGAAGGGCACGGACGGCTGGTCTCCCCCACCGCCGTCGCCGTGGGCGACCGGGTCATCTCCGGCCGCCATGTGGTGCTCGCAACCGGCTCCCGGTCGAAGTCACTGCCTGGCCTGGAAATCGACCATCGCCAAGTGATCACCAGCGACGACGCCCTGGCGCTCGACCGCGTACCGGCGTCCGCCGTGGTTCTCGGCGCTGGCGCGATCGGCTGCGAGTTCGCCTCGGTATGGCGTTCCTTCGGCGCTGACGTCTCGATCGTCGAGGCGCTGCCACATCTGGTCCCGTTGGAGGAGGAGTCCAGCTCCAAGCTGTTGGAGCGGGCGTTGCGCCGCCGCGGCGTCAAACAGCATCTGGGTGCCCGGTTCGCCGGTGTGAAGAGTACCGACGCGGGTGTCACGGTGTCCCTGGAGGACGGAACGACCATCGAAGCCGAAGTGCTGCTCGTCGCGGTCGGGCGCGGTCCGGTCTCCGAAGGGCTCGGCTACGACGAGGTCGGCATCGCGATGGACCGCGGCTTCGTCCTCGTCGACCATCAGCTACGGACGAACGTGCCGACCGTTTCCGCAATCGGCGACCTGCGGCCGGGGCTCCAGCTCGCCCACGTCGGATTCGCCGAGGGCATCTTCCTCGCGGAGAGCCTCGCCGGGCTGAGCCCCGCGCACGTCGACTACGACAACGTCCCGCGGGTCACCTACTCCTCGCCCGAGGTGGCGTCGGTGGGTCTGACGTCGGCCAGGGCCACCGAGCTGTACGGCGAGATCGTGACGCACACCTACGACCTCGCGGGCAACGGCAAGGCGCAGATCCTCCAGACCGCGGGTGCCGTGACGCTGGTCGCTCTGCCCGACGGACCGGTGGTGGGCATCCACATGGTGGGTGACCGAGTCGGCGAACTGATCGCCGAAGCCCAGCTCATCACCAACTGGGAGGCCACCGCCACCGACGTCGCCCAGCTCATCCACCCGCATCCGACCCTGTCGGAGGCGATCGGCGAGGCTCACCTCGCCCTCGCCGGCAAACCACTGCACTCCCACAACTAACTCCCACAACCAAGTCCACTACGTCCAAAGCCGGTGGCGGCGCGAGAGAATCATGATCGCGTCGCCTTAAGCAGACCAGTTACTGACAGGCCCACAGCGTTTGCGGCCACTCCCCGTCGCCCACGGTCGGCCGGACGCCACGAAGGAGTCCTACCCCATGTCTGTGTCCGTCACGATGCCCCGTCTGGGTGAGAGCGTGTCCGAGGGCACCGTCATCCGCTGGCTGAAAAAGGAAGGCGAGCGCGTCGAGGCTGACGAGCCGCTTCTCGAGGTCAGTACGGACAAGGTCGATACCGAGATCCCAGCGCCCGCCTCCGGCGTGATCAGCGCCATCCGAGTCGCCGAGGACGAGACGGTCGAGGTCGGCGTCGAGCTTGCCGTCATCGACGAGGGTGCGGCAGCGGGGCAGGGCGCGCGCCAAGACCTGGCGGCCTCCACTGGCCAGACACCCGCGCCTGCCGTAGCCGTCACGCCACCGCCTCCGGTACCCCCGGCTCCCGCGCCGGTGGCGGCCCGGACACCCCCGGCGGCCGTTCCGGCCCAGGAGTTCACGCCGGCCCAGGCCGGCGAAACCCCGGCCAACGGCAACGGCTCGCTCGGGGCCTACGTCACCCCGCTGGTCCGGCGGCTCGCGGCCGAGCACGATGTGGACCTGTCCGCGGTGACGGGTACGGGTATCGGCGGCCGTATCCGCAAGCAGGACGTCATCGACGCCGCGCGCACACCGGCCGATGCGACCGCCACGCCCACCACTCCGGCTCCGACTCCGGCTCCGGCTCCGGCTCCGGCGGTAACGCCGGCTCCAGCGGTGGCACCGGCACGGGCCGTGGCGGCGGCCCCGGCGTCCGTGTCGCCAGTGCCGTCCGTGTCGCCAGTGCCGGCTCCCGCGCCGGTTTCACTGCGCGGCCGCACGGAGAAGATGTCGCGGCTGCGATCGGTCATTGCGCAGCGGATGGTCGAGTCCCTACAGGTCAGTGCCCAGCTCACCACGGTTGTCGAAGCCGACGTCACCCGCGTGGCCCGTCTGCGGGACCGCGCGAAGGCCGCGTTCGAGGCACGGGAAGGCGTCAAGCTCTCCTTCCTGCCGTTCTTCGCGGTCGCCGTCTGCGCAGCGTTGCGGGAGTACCCGAACCTCAACGCCAGCGTCAACGTCGAGCAGGGGACGATCACCTACTACGACACCGAGCACCTGGGCATCGCGGTGGACACCGACCGGGGGCTGCTCGTCCCGGTCATCCACCACGCCGGGGATCTCAACCTCACCGGCATGGCACGCAAGATCGACGATCTGGCAACCCGAACCAGGGACAACCGCGTGTCACCGGACGAGCTGGGCGGCGGTACCTTCACGCTGACCAACACCGGCAGCCGTGGCGCCCTGTTCGACACGCCGATCATCAACCAGCCTCAGGTCGGCATCCTCGGCACCGGTTCCGTGGTCAAGCGGCCTGCCGTCGTGGATGACCCCGAACTGGGCGAAATCATCGCGGTGCGGTCGAAGGTGTACCTCGCGCTCACCTACGATCACCGGATCGTCGACGGCGCCGACGCGGCTCGTTTCCTCACCGCCGTCCGCCGCCGGCTGGAGGAAGGCGCGTTCGAGGCCGAACTGGGCCAGTAGGATCAGCTGCCGGCATCCGTGGTGGGCCCGCCTCGCCGGCCCACCACGGACAGGCAAGAATCCGACCAGTGAACATCGCTGTTACCGGTACCACCGGTCTGATCGGCTCCGCGCTTGTCCCGGCCCTGCGCGGCGGCGGGCATACTGTGCGCGCCCTCGTCCGCCGGCCGCCGCGGAACAGCCTGGAGATCTACTGGGATCCAGGCCAGGGCATCCTTGACCCGACGGCGCTGACCACTGTCGATGCCGTCGTCCACCTTGCCGGCGCCGGGGTCGGGGATCATCGTTGGACCAGCGGCTACAAGAACAAGATCCTCAATAGTCGAGTAGCCGGCACGACGCTGCTCGCGGCTGCTCTCGCCGATCTGGACGAGCGTCCGCGGGTGCTGCTGTCGGCCAGCGCGGTCGGCTGGTACGGCGACACCGGGGAGCGTGAGGTCGACGAGTCCGCACGCCCCGGGACCGGCTTCCTCGCCGAGGTCACGGCCGCGTGGGAAGCCTCCACCGCGGTCGCCGAACATGCCGGGGTGCGTGTGTGCCATCTGCGTTCAGGTGTTGTGTTGTCCACCCGCGGCGGAGCACTCGCCAGACAGCTCCCGCTCTTTCGGCTCGCTCTCGGCGGCCGGCTCGGATCGGGCCGCCAATGGCTGAGCTGGATCACGCTCGCCGACGAGATCGCGGCGATCCGTTTTCTGCTCACCGCCGACGCCGTTCACGGCCCGGTGAACCTGACCAGCCCCGAGCCGGTCACCAACGCGGCCTTCACCCGCGCGCTCGGCGCGGCGCTGCGCCGCCCGGCGATCATGCCGGTACCCGCGGCGGCGTTGCGAGTCGCGCTGGGCGACTTCGCCGACGAGGGTGTGCTCGTCTCCCAGCGGGTCAGACCGCGGGTGCTCACCGAAGCCGGCTTCACCTTCTCCCACCCCGCCATCGACGCCGCCCTGGCGGCTGCCATCACCCGCGCGGACGGTGACTGACACCGCTGAGCGATCGGCAGCACGATCAACGGCATTCAGCCGACGGTGTCGACCTTGGCGATCCGCCAGCCCTGCTCGGCCCTGACCATGGCGATGTCCCACTGTTGCCGGTCATGCCCAGGCTGACTGGCGAGGACCTTTCCCGAGGCGTCCACATAACTGTACGGAGGGAGCCGATCGGTGACTCGTAGTACGGACTTCTCGCTTCCAGCCTCCCTGACAGCAAGATCAATAATCTCCTGATGTAAGCCGACCGCATGGCCACCGCGCGCGACCATCTGCCGCATCAGCACCACATCCCGGGCATAGGCGGTGCTACCGGCGGCGTCCACATCGGTCAGACCTGCCTCGTTCGCCTGTTCGAACGCCCGGCTGCGGGCAACGTCCAAGCCCGCCAGGACATCCCGCCAGCCCTGCTCGGACGGCAAGCCCGTGGCGGGAGCCGCATCGAGTTGACGCGCCTGCCGCGGAGCGGACCGGACGGCGACCAGCAGGCCACCGACCGCCAGCGCCGCGATCACGGTGACCACAGCCACGATGACCAGGATGCGCCGCTGGCCGGAGAACCCGGCGCGCGGTTCGCCATGCGCGGCGACAGTACGCACAAGGGCCGCGCGAGAGCTCGACCCGCGAGAGCTCGACCCGCGAGAGCTCGACCCGCGAGAGCTGGAGGCACGTGAACCGCCAGCGGTGCCGGCCGCCTGGGCGCGCGGCGACCGGGCCGATCGTGGCATCGTGTGGGCGGGCGGCTTTGTCCGCAGGCCGCGGCTGGCGGGTTCAAGCTGGGCATCGTCGGCTCCGGTCGGCTGCGGGGGCAGCGGCAGCGGCAGCGGAGTGACCGCGTCGCTGACGAAGCGAACCGGCGCCGGATTGCAGCTGTGCGCCAAGGCCGCGACCAGCTCCTCCGCCGTGGGCCTGCGGACGGGATCATCAACCAGGGCCGGCGCGACCGCCACCGCAACGGCCGCCGCGTCCGGACCGGTCGCCTGCGGCATCGTCGCGAGCAGCAGACTCGCGAGATCGCTGACGTCCGCTGCCGGTGTCGTGACCACACCTGCCAGGCCCGCGACGCCGACACCGGCGAGCACCGGCCGGCCGTTCGGCTCCAACAGGACATCATCAAGATCAAGTTGCCCGTGGGTGAACCCGGCGGCATGCGCCGCGGCCAGCGCCTGAGCCAGTGGTAACCCCACCGTGACCACCTCGCCGGGGTCGAGGCGTTCCCGCGTCCCCAACAGCTGGCCCAGACTGATCGCCCCGGTAACGGGCTCGGCGATCACCGCGAGGCCCTCAGCCGTGGCGATCACATCGATAAGCGGGAGGAGGTGCGGATGCGAAAGCCCGACCAGGGCTCGCGCCGCCCGCATCGCGGCATCCCTCGCCACGGCGTCCGGTGGCAGCCGCACCCGGCGGACCACGCACTCGGCTCCCGTGGCCACCATGCGGCCGGCCCAGACCTCGCCGGCACCACCGTCTCGCACACGGGCCCGCAATACCACCCCGGGAATGACCGGACCAGCCGGAATCCCGCGCCGTCCGCGAGAACCCATGGAATCGTCCACTGCTGCCACAAGCCGTGACGGTAGGCCGAAAAAGCAATTCTGTGCAGCCGTCTCCATAAACCTGTGGATAACTCGTGTGAACGCCTGGCCCGACGATAGGCTCCCACCGGGCACACCGCTTCGCGCCGCTCCGGGCCGCCGCGTGCGGCGAGCGCCGGCCAACGGATGCGACCGGGACGGGGGCTACACCATGAACATTCTCGCGACCAGCGCCGGCTTCGCGCCGGACGGGCGGTGGGGCATCCGGGTCGGCCCGGTCATCCGCCACGCGCTGCACCTGGCCCAGAGCCCGGCACGTCCCAAGCTCTGCCTGCTGGCGACGGCCAGCGGTGACGACCCGGCGAGCTACGCGCGCTACTACGCGGCACTCGCACGTGATCTGCCGGACGTGCGCGTGTCCCATCTCGCCCTGTTCCCCATGCCGAACGTGGCCGACGTACGCGCGCACCTGCTGGATCAGGATGTGATCTGGGTGGGCGGTGGCAGCGTCGCGAACCTGCTCGCGGTGTGGCGGGTCCACGGCCTCGATTCGATCATGAAAGAAGCGTGGCAGGCCGGGGTTGTCCTGGCCGGCGTGTCCGCGGGGTCGCTGTGTTGGCATGCCGGCGGTACCACCGACTCGTTCGGGCCGGACCTGCGGCCAGTCACTGATGGGCTCGCTCTGCTGCCGTTCAGCAACACGCCGCACTACGACTCCGAAGCCGGCCGGCGGCCGTTGTACCGCGGGCTGGTCGCCGCGGGCATCCTGCCGCCCGGTTGGGCCACCGATGACGGCGTCGGCCTGCACTTTCGCGGCACCGAGCTGGTGGAGGCGGTCGCCGACCGGGCCGACGCGTACGCCTGGCGGGTCGAGCGGGACTCGGCCGTGGAGGCAGGCGCCCGGGAGACGCAGGTGGTCCCCCGGCGCCTGCCAGATGTGTGACCCAGACGGCGTCTTCCTGTCCGCGCTGGGACAGCACCACAGGTCAGCGTAGCCTCGTGTGCATGGAGGTCATGCGGCTGGGCCTGGTTCCCTACGACGATGCCTGGCGGCTCCAGCGTTCGCTGGCCGACCGGCGGATCGCTGACCAGACAGGCGACACGTTGATCCTCCTGGAACACCCCGCCGTCTACACGGCTGGTCGCCGTACCCAGCCATGGGAACGCCCGGTTGACGGCACCGCGGTGGTGGACGTCGACCGAGGCGGAAAGATCACCTGGCACGGCCCCGGCCAGCTCGTGGGTTATCCGGTCGTGCGCCTGCCAACGCCGCTGGATGTGGTGGCCTACGTCCGCGCGCTGGAGAACGGGCTGATCGCAGCCTGTGCCGACCTCGGCCTCCCGACCGCGCGGGTGACCGGACGCAGCGGCGTATGGACCACCGACGGCGCACGCAAGCTCGCGGCGATCGGTGTACGGGTGCGTTCCCGCGTCGCCTATCACGGCTTCGCGCTCAACTGCTGCCCGGACCTGGCCGCCTTCAGCCGGATCATCCCGTGCGGGATCGCCGACGCCGCGGTGACCAGCCTCAGCCAGGAGCTCGCCCGGACCGTGACGGTCGCCGAGGCCCTGCCCATCGTGACGGACCGCCTGGTCAACGTGCTGACAGCCTTCACGGCGCCCGGCCCGGCCGGCGGCCAGGCGGTGGCCTCAACGCTGTCGTCAGCCCTGCCACCACCGGACCGGGCGACCGAGACGGTACGCGAGCCGGAGATGGCAGGGTGACCGCGGTCACGCCGGACGGCAGAAAGCTGCTGCGGCTGGAGCTACGCAACGCGGCAACGCCGATCGAGCGCAAACCGCCCTGGATCCGCACCCGGCTGCGGACCGGCCCGCGGTACTCCGGCATCCTGGATCTCGTCCACGACAAGGGCCTGCACACGGTGTGCGAGCAGGCCGGCTGCCCGAACATCTACGAGTGCTGGGAGGACCAGGAGGCGACCTTTCTCATCGGTGGGGAAGTGTGCACCAGGCGTTGTGATTTCTGCCAGATCGATTCGGGACGACCGGGCGCGTTCGACGCCGACGAGCCCCGTCGGGTCGCCGAATCGGTCCGCGTCATGGGCCTGCGCTACGCGACCGTGACCGGAGTCGCACGCGATGACCTGCCCGACGGTGGGGCGTGGCTGTACGCGCAGACGGTCCGGGAGATCCATACGCTGTGCGGCGCCGTCGGTGTTGAACTGCTCATCCCTGACTTCCACGCCCGTGCCGAGCAGCTCGCCGAGGTGTTCGGCGCGGCTCCCGAGGTGCTCGCCCACAACATCGAGACGGTACCGCGGGTGTTCCGCCGGATCCGGCCGGGATTCCGCTATGACCGGTCGCTGGAGGTTCTCCGCGCCGCCCGCGCGGCCGGTCTGGTGACCAAGTCCAACCTGATCCTCGGCCTCGGGGAAGAGCCAGCGGAGATCCTCGCGACCATGGCCGACCTGCTGGATGCCGGCTGTGAGCTGCTGACGATCACGCAGTACCTGCGGCCCAGCCCACGGCATCACCCGGTGCGGCGCTGGGTAGACCCCACGGAGTTCACCGAGCTGCGGGCGGAGGCGGAGCGGATGGGGTTCGCGGGGGTGCTGTCAGGTCCGCTGGTCCGGTCCTCCTACCGCGCGGGCCGGATGTACCAGCAAGCGATCGAGCAACGCGCCAGCACCGGAGGCGAAGCGACCAGGCGACACAATAATTACGCAGAGTAGCCACCGGAGTGGTGCACCCGCCCCAAGGGAACTAGGCTCACCGGAAGGTCACTCGTCCGCCACCCGTGGATGACGATCGAGATCATGACTGAACAATGCCTACGACCGGTCCGGGAGGTCCGTGTGGTCGTGCTGAGGTCACTCCTGACCGCTGTTGAGGAACTCACCCTGCTGCTGCTGCCGCACGGCGGCCAGCGGACCGCGCGCCGCAACGCGTGGCGCGCCGCCGCCGAGATCTCGTTGCCGGTGGGCCGCATACCACCACAGATCGGCGGACGGATCGTGTTCGCCACCGAGCGCTGAACAATCGATCACCAAAGAGGCGATCATTTTATACTGAAGAGCACGGTACGGGTATCCGTCCCGCCGGGTCGTAGGCTCGCGGTCATGGCGCGTAAGAACAGCTCCGGCAATGACTCGCCGAGCACTGGTACGACAAAGGCCCGAGTGACGGCCTCGGGACGCAAGCAACAGCTGGACGCCACGGGGGGCAAGGCCCGACCCGGCCGCCTCGCGCAGGTCAGGACGGTGTACCGGCTCACTCGGGAACGCGATCCGCGCGCGCTCTGGTGGTCACTGGTTGGCCTCGTCCTCCCTGTCGCCATCGGCGTGCTGCTCAGTGTGCTGGTCGGGCGGCTGTGGATATGGCTGCCCATCGGGATCATGCTGGGTCTTGTCAGCGCCATGAACATCTTCAGTCGGCGCGTGCAGCGGACCGCTTACGCCGAGATGGAGGGGCAGCCCGGCGCGGCCGCCGGAATCGTCGAGCGCATGCGCGGCGACTGGCGGCTCACGCCCGCGGTCGCGGTCAACCGTCACCAGGACGTGGTGCATCGCGTGGTGTGCCGAGCCGGCGTCGTGGTGATCGCCGAAGGCCGCGGCCGCGGTCAGCGTGAGCTACTCGGCAACGAGGTGCGGCGGATCCGCAAGGTGATCGGCGAAACACCTGTCCACGACATCGTCATCGGCACCGGGCCCGGCGAGGTGCCCCTGCCCAAGCTGCAGGGAACCCTCATGCGGCTGCCCCGCACCCTACGGCGCGGCGAGGTTGATCCCGTCGAACGGCGGTTGCGGGCGGTGACCGCGCCTTCCCTGCCCATCCCGAAGGGGCCGATCCCCCGCAACATCCCCCGCGGGGGGAAGATGCGCTGACCTCGTGCCCCGCAACGGGCGCCCCCTATTGCCGGGCGCTCTTAGCGCCCTAACCACGACCCGCGTCGCGGACGACCACGGTGCCAGCGGCGCGGTCGTGGGTGGCACGCAGGTCGCGGTCCCAGATGAAGGCCGGGACAAGCAGACCGAGAAGCACCGTACGAACAGCCACCCAGCGCCACCCCGCCCGGCCATGGTCACGCACCCGGATGACACCGATGCCCGCCAGCCGCATCCCGATGGTCTGTCCGTTCGCCGCGATCAGGACGAACTCCTCCAGCAGGAACGCAAGGTAGACGGCGAGCCCGCGGGCATCGACCGAGTAGCGGACCCCGAAGAGCACCGGGACACCCACCAGCAGGTTGGCCACGATGGCGTCCACCGTGAACGCGGCCAGCCGGTGGCCGAAACCGGCTACCGCGCCAGAACCTTCGGCCGGTAGGCCGAGCCGTACGCCGGGAGGTGAGTCCCGGGGCAGTTGCGGACCTTCCAGCCAGTTCCCGAGCGCGCGTCCCACCACGCAAGCGTATGCCTCACGGGCCATCCCGGAGAAACGATCACCGTGAGCAATACATTAGCCACACGTTACCGACGGGAAACTTCTTCGTCATATCAGCGGAACTGCATCAGGTTACGGTCCGCATCAGGGCATCGCGTATCCTTCCATCCACACAGCCATGAAGCTTCCTTGGAGGGTGGATGTTCATAAAGGCCGAAGATGTGCTTCGCTACATCGCGGACGAGAGCGTTGAGTTCGTCGACGTCCGCTTCTGCGACCTTCCCGGAATTATGCAGCACTTCACGATCCCGACCGAGGTCTTCGCCGAGTCGGTGTTCACCGATGGGCTGATGTTCGACGGGTCGTCGATACGTGGCTTCCAGGCGATCCACGAATCGGACATGTTGCTCCTACCGGACCCGAGCACAGCCTTCGTCGATCCTTTCCGTGAGCACAAGACGCTCGCGATGACCTTCTTCATCCACGACCCGATCACAAAGGAGGAGTACTCCCGCGACCCACGCAACACGGCGAAAAAAGCCGAAGCCTACCTGCGGGGCACGGGTTTTGCGGACACCGCCTACTTCGGCCCGGAGGCCGAGTTCTACATCTTCGACGACGTTCGCTATGACTACAGCCCGTACGGTTCCATGCACGCTGTCGACTCCATCGAAGCAGCCTGGAACACGGCCCGCAAGGAGGACGGCGGGAACCTCGGCTACAAGCCCCGGTTCAAGGGCGGCTACTTCCCCGTACCCCCGACCGACCACTTCACCGATCTGCGCTCGGAGATGACAAGGGCGCTGTTCCGGGCCGGCATCACCGTCGAGATGCAGCACCACGAGGTGGGGACCGCGGGGCAGGCGGAAATCGACATCCGGTACAGCACGCTCCTGCGGACCGCCGACAACCTGATGCTGTACAAGTACATCATCCGCAATGTTGCCTTGTCCCGCGGCAAAACCGTGACGTTTATGCCCAAGCCACTGTTCCAGGACAACGGCTCGGGCATGCACGTCCACCAGAGCCTCTGGCAGGGCGACGAGCCGCTGTTCTACAGCGAGAGCGGCTACGGCGGCCTGTCCGAGCTGGCCCGGTACTACATCGGTGGGCTGCTTCACCACGCGCCGGCGCTGCTGGCGTTCACGAACCCGACCACGAACTCCTACCGGCGGCTGGTGCCGGGCTACGAGGCGCCGGTCAACCTCGTCTACTCGGCGCGCAACCGCTCGGCCTGCTGTCGCATCCCGCTCAGCGGTGCCTCACCCAAGGCGAAGCGGATCGAGTTCCGCGTGCCCGATCCGAGCTGCAATCCCTACCTGGCCTTCGCTGCCATGCTCATGGCCGGCCTGGACGGCATCCGCAACAAGATCGAGCCGCCGGACCCGATCGACAAGGATCTCTACGATCTGCCGCCGGACGAGCTGGCCGCGGTGCCGCAGGTGCCGGGATCGCTCGAGAAGGTGCTGGAAGCCCTCGAGGCCGACCACGATTTCCTGACCGAGGGCGACGTGTTCACGCCCGACCTGATCGAGACATGGATCGACTACAAACGTGTCCACGAGGTGGACGCTATTCGTCTCCGCCCGCATCCCTATGAGTTCCAGCTCTACTACGACATCTGACAACTGACGGCGGACAGCTGAGACGGCGGGCCGCGGACAGCTGCCCGCGGCAGCGGACCGCAATATAACCGGACAGCAGGATATGGGATGGCGCCCGCTTCGCGGAAAACCGCGGACCGGGCGCCGTCGCATGGCTGGGTACGCGCACGGCGGACTTTGTTCACGGCTGCCGGAATGCCAGTTCGGGCAGCCCGGGAAATGAACTGTCCAGCAATGCGCGATTGACCGAAAATTTACCGTGGTGGAACCGTGCGGAAACGGGGCTCAACAAAGATCCGGACGAGCCCTCCTGTCACCCGCGGCCGGGGTCGGGCGATCCGCAGGTGCGCGATGAGAAACTTCGCTATGTGCTACGCCAACCACGGGGAGTATGAGTGAGCTACCAGGCCGAGTACATCTGGATCGACGGCACCAGGCCGGAACCTCTGATGCGGAGTAAAACCCGCATCGTCGCCGACGGCAAGGAACCGGACATCTGGGGCTTCGACGGCTCGAGCACCAACCAGGCACCCGGATTCAATTCGGACTGCGTGCTGCAACCGGTGTTCACCTGTCCGGACCCGCTGCGCGGCAGGGATAACGTTCTGGTGCTGTGCGAGGTCCAGCTGACCGACTTCACTCCGCATCCGACCAACACCCGCGCCTTCTGCCGACAGGCCGCTGAGAAGTACGCGGACCAGTCCCCCATGTTCGGAATTGAGCAAGAGTACACCTTCTTCCAGCACGGGCGGCCACTCGGCTGGCCCGCGGTGGGCTTTCCGGCCCCACAGGGCCCCTACTATTGCGGTGTCGGCGGCGAGAAGATGGTCGGCCGTGCCATCGTCGAGAGGCACACGCAGGCCTGCCTTGACGCGGGCCTGTCCATCGAGGGGACCAACGCCGAGGTCATGATGGCCCAGTGGGAGTTTCAGATCGGGGTGCTCCCGCCTCCCGCCATCGGTGACCAGCTCTGGATCGGCCGCTGGTTGCTGCACCGGGTGGCCGAGGACTTCGACGTCACCGTCTCGTTCGCGGCGAAGCCGATCCCCGGCGACTGGAACGGCGCGGGCGCGCACACCAACTTCTCCACCAAGGCCACGATGGAAAGCTGGGAAGCGATCGTCACCGTATGCGAGGCTCTCGGCACCCGTGTGCTGGAGCATGTCGAGAACTACGGTGACGGGATCGAGAAGCGCCTGACGGGTCAGCATGAGACCGCTCCGCACGACGCGTTCTCCTGGGGTGCCTCCGACCGCGGCGCGTCGATCCGCATCCCGTGGGCGGTGGAGAAAGCCAAGAAGGGCTGGATCGAGGACCGTCGCCCGAACGCCAACATGGACCCGTACCTCGTCACCGGTCTGATCGTCGACACCTGTTGCAGCGCGCTGGCCGGCGGGAGGCCCATCTTGGCCATCCCAGGCCAAAAGGAGGCGGCCGAGACCGCCGTCACGGCCTGATCGTCACCATCGCGGATAGCGGGCTTTCCCGTGCCACACCCATGGCGTCGCACGGGGAAAGCCCACTATCCGACGGACGGCCCAGCTACCGCTTCGCGGGCGAAAAGAGCCTCGGCCACCGCGCGCGCACGTGCGCTCATCCGCTGGTAGTCGCCGAGCAACGCCTCGCTCTGGTCCGCCGCGTAGCCGACCGCCCGCGCGACCCTGGCCAGCGCCCGCGGTTCACGCGGCAGCACGTCCCCGGGACGCCCGCGGGCCAGCGTGATCGCGTTGCGGAGCCGGGACGCGAAGATCCATGCGTCCGCCAGGGCCGCGGCCTCGGCAGGGTCGAGCAGGCCGGCCGCGGTGGCCGCCCGAAGCCCGGCAAGCGTTGACGTCGTACGCAACGCCGCTATCGCCCGGCCGTGACGCAGCTGCAGCACCTGCACCACCCACTCCACATCGGTAAGGCCGCCGGGCCCGAGTTTCAGATGCAGGGAACGATCAACGCCTCGCGGGATGCGCTCGGCCTCCATCCTGCCTCGCAGCCGGACGACCTCGGCCACCGTGCCAGGGGGCAGAAACGCCGGGTAGCGGATCTCATCCACCCAGTCGCGGAACCGGTCGCCCAGTTCCGTGTCGCCGGCGACCGGCCGCGCCCGCAACAGCGCCTGTGCCTCCCAGCCTGCCGACCACCGGCGAAAGTAGGCCGCGTAACTGGCCGGCGTACGGGTCATCGGGCCCGCGCTGCCCTCCGGGCGCAGCTGCACGTCAAGGATCAGCGGCGGGTCGCCGGCGGGCACGGCGAGCAGCCGGCGCAGTTCGGCCACGACCGCACCCGCGGCATCGGCCGCTTCGCTGTCGGTGACACCGATCCCAGCACCGGCTGTCGTGCCGTCCGCCCGGCCATCGATCGGCTCGTGGACGAACACGACATCCGCGTCGCTGCCGTAGGACAGTTCACCACCGCCGAGACGGCCCATGGCCATCACCGCGATCCGTACCGGCAGCGGCCGGCCGGCCTGTCGCTCGAAGCGCCGTTCCGCCACGAACAGAGCGGCCTCGATGGTCGCGGCCGCCGCGTCCGACAGCGCCCGGCCGACCGCGGCGGCGTCCAGCAGCCCGAGCACATCCGCGCAGGCAACCCGGACGAGTTCGACCCGACGTACCGCCCGTGCCCGCCCAACCGCCTGCTCCCCGGACGGATTGCGGCGGGCAACCGCGATCATTACCTGAACCAGCTGGTCACGGGTGCGGGGACGCAGGTCGTCGATAGTCCGCAGCAGCCGCACCGATTCCGGCGCGCGCTGCATCAGGTCCGCGGCATAGCTGCTCGTCGCCAGTACGCGGCACAGCCGTTCAGCCGCACCGCTGTCGTCCCGCAGCAGCCGCAGATACCAGGGCGTGTGGCCCAGCGCATCGCTGACCTGACGGTAGGCGAGCAGACCGGCGTCGGGGTCGGCCGCGTCGGCGAACCAATGCAACATCGCCGGGAGCAGGCGGCGTTGGATCGTGGCCGTCCGGCTGACACCGTTGGTCAGCGCCTCGATGTGGCGCAGCGCGCGTGCGGTGTCGGCAAACCCCAGCGCCGCCAGCCGATCCCGGGCCTCCGCGGGCGTGAGCCGGACCTCCTCGACCGACAGCCGTGCCACCGCCGCCAGCAATGGCTGGTAGAAAAGCCGCTCGTGCAGCCGGCGCACGAACCGGGCGACCCGGGCATGCTCGTTCTGGATCTCCTCCGCGGATGTGAAACCAAGAGATCGGGCCAACCAGCGCAGCTCACCGGGGTCGCGGGGCAGGGTGTGCACCCGGCGGAGCCGTTGCAGCTGCAGGCGGTGCTCGGTAGCTCGCAGGAAGCGGTACGCGTTCGCGAGACCGGCCGCGTCCCGGCGGGCCACATAGCCACCGCGGGCGAGCGCGTCGAGCGCGGACAGCGTCGAGACCGTCCGCAGCTTGGGGTCGGTCCGGCCGTGGACGAGCTGGAGCAGCTGGACGGCGAACTCGACATCGCGCAGCCCGCCCGGACCGAGTTTGAGGTTACGGTCAGCGTCTCCCGGCGGCAGCGACCGTTCCACCCGCCGCCGCATCGTCTGGACGTCGCTGACGAACCCCGGCCGCGACGCGGCTGACCAGACCAGCGGCCTGACCGCGGCGCAGAACCGCGCTCCCAGCTCATGGTCGCCCGCGACCGGGCGCGCCTTGAGCAGCGCCTGGAACTCCCAGGTTCTCGCCCATCGCCGATAGTAGGCGTCGTGGCTGGCCAGCGTACGCACCAGCGAGCCGTCCCGGCCCTCGGGCCGCAGCCCCACGTCGAGCTGGAACAACATGCCCTCACGGGTGACCGCCCCACACGCACGGACCATCCCCTCCGCGAGACGGGTGGCCACCTCCAGCGCGGCGGCCTCGTCGGCCCGGTCGTCCTGAGTACCGCCGCCGGACCGTCCAGGTTCCGCTACGAACAGGACGTCGACGTCGCTGACATAGTTCAGCTCCCGGCCACCGCACTTACCCATACCGATGACGGCGAGACGAACCGGCGCCGCCGCCGGCCGCACCGCCGACCGCGCCACGGCGAGCGCGGCGTCAAGGGCGGCTCCGGCGAGGCCGGCAAGCTCCGCGGTGGCATCATCAAAGGACACAGCGCCGGTGAGATCACGAGCCGCGAGGACGAACAGAGCACGACGATAGGCAACGCGCAGCGCGTCCAGAACATCGGTACCGTCCCCGACGGCGCGCGGCTCGGCCTCCTGCGGGTCCGCTCCGACAGCACGCAGCAGGCGCGCACGGGTGACGCGGTCGTTCGGCGCGGCCCGCAGCACGCCGTCGTCAGCGATCACCCGCCAGTCGGTGGGATGGCGGACCAGATGGTCGCCGAGCGCGGTACTCGCACCGAGCACCGCGACGAGCCGGCCGCGCAGCCCCGGCTGACCGGCCAACGCCGCGAGCAGCTCACGCCCGGCCGCGGGCGGCGCTGTCGCCACGATCCGTTCCAGCGCCGCGAGCGCCAGATCGGGATCAGCCGCCCGCGAGAGCGCCACCAGGACAGGGCTGCGTGAGAGGTCGACGCCTGGCCGGTCGGCAGCGCCGGGCGGCGCCGCGCCGACAGCGGCGCTGACACCGGTACCACCGCTGACGCCAGTGGCCCCGCTGGGGCTGTCGGTACCGGCGAGCAGCCCGAGCCGCCCCATGCTGGCAACGGATCTGTCGACATTACTGAAACCCATCCGAGCCAGCTGCGCCTGGATGGAGCTCCCCCGTGGATGGGTGTGGCTAGAGGCTCCGGCAACAGGACTGTCCGGCTCGCGCAGTCCGAGCGGCGCCTCGCGTCGTTGCCGTCGGTCGACGCCCAAACCAGGGCGCCTCCCTCCGCCGCCTCGCGATCCATCCACCCGGACACCGCTCCCTGATCGAACGCCCTGCTGCCGGAGCCTCTTAACTGCCGGTCACAATATCGGTAGATACCGGTCAATCTCGAAGGGTGTGACCTGACGGCGGTACTCGGCCCATTCGGCACGTTTGTTCCGCAGGAAGAACTCGAAAAGGTCGTCGCCGAGCGTCTCACGAACCAGCGTGGATCTTTCCATGGTGGCAATCGCCTCCGCCAACGAACCGGGCAACGCCGTGATACCCCGCTCATGGCGCTGCGACTCGCTGAGCGTCCACACGTCGTCGGCCGCTGGCGGTGGGAGTTCGTAACCCTCCTGGATCCCGCGCAGGCCAGCCGCGAGAATCAGCGCGAAGGCGAGATAGGGGTTGCACGCGCTGTCGGGCGAGCGGAACTCGATGCGGGCCGTATTCGGCTTGTTCGGTTTGTACAACGGCACCCGCACGAGTGCGGACCGGTTGTTGTGTCCCCAGCAGACGTAGGCGGGCGCCTCCAGCACCTCGCCGGCACGCTGGTCACCGATGATCCGCTTGTACGAGTTCACCCACTGGTTGGTGACCGCGGTGATCTCGGCGGCGTGCCGGAGGAGGCCGGCGATGAACGCCTGCGCGACCTTGGAGAGATGGTAGGCATCGGTCGGGTCGTGAAACGCGTTCCGATCACCTTCGAAAAGGCTCAGATGGGTGTGCATACCGGACCCGGCCTGATCACTGTAGGGTTTCGGCATGAAAGTCGCGTAGACGCCCTGCCGGCGAGCTACCTCCTTCACCACCTGGCGAAAAGTCATGATATTGTCAGCGATGGTGAGTGCGTCGGCATACCGTAGATCAATTTCCTGCTGGCCGGGCGCGACCTCGTGGTGGCTGAACTCGACCGATATCCCCAGGCGTTCCAAGACCCCGATGACCTGCTGTCGGAATTCATGACTGACGTCGTTCGGTGTCAGGTCGAAATATCCGGACTCGTCCACCGGTGATGGTACCGGAGCACCACGTGCCGGCGCCTGCCGCAGTAGGAAGAATTCTATCTCGGGATGGGTGTAGAAAGTGAAACCAGCATCCGCCGCGCTGGCCAGTATACGACGCAGAACCCAGCGCGAATCCGCCGGGGACGGCGTACCGCCGGGCATGACGAGGTTGCAGAACATCCGGGCGGTAGCCGGGTTCTCACCGCGCCAGGGCAGCACCTGGAATGTCGACGGATCCGGTTTCGCGAGCATGTCGGCTTCGTGTACGCGGGCGAACCCCTCGATCGAGGAACCATCGAAACCGATGCCCTCGGCCAACGCCCCCTCAAGTTCAGCCGGCGCGATCTCGACGGACTTCAGCACCCCAAGCACGTCGGTGAACCACAGCCGGACAAACCGGATATCTCGTTCCTCCATCGTACGCAGGACGAACTCCTGCTGCTTGTCCATGACCGCCTCCGCGCTGAGAGTCGGGCTCGCCGTCGCGGGCGGGCGAGGTTCAACCGGGCTGGCGGCAACGCGATCACGAAGAACCCATTTGATCACAAAACAATCTGTCTGGCGGGAGAGGGATCTCCCCGCGTCACCCGAGGCCCGTCAGGTTGCTAACGCCGACCATAGCGACTGACCTGCCCACACGCTCTCATGCAGCCGCCACGGCCGCAGCCCTCAGCTCTTCGGCAGCGCGGAAAACATGATCGCGCAACCTTTGGGCTCTAGGCTGCACCCATGGCCCAGTTGCGTGTCGCGCTCGCTCAGGTCAACACCACAGTAGGAGATCTTGAAGCAAACGCGGACCTGGTGAGCGAATGGGTACGGCTCGCCGCACGCCGCGGGGCTCACCTGGTGGCGTTCCCCGAGATGACGCTCACCGGGTACCCCGCGGAGGATCTCGTCCTGCGCCGTTCGTTCGCCGCGGCGTCCCGCGACGCCGTCGATCGCCTTGCCCGACGACTGGCCGACGAGGGCAGCGGGGAGCTGGCCGTGATCGTGGGTTACCTCGGCACCTCCCGCGCTCCTACGCCGCGCCTGGGCCGTCCCGCGGGCGAGCCACAGAACGCTGCCGCGGTGTTGTGGCGTGGTGAGGTCGTGGCCCGCTACGCCAAGCACCACCTACCGAACTACGGCGTGTTCGACGAGTTCCGCTATTTCGTCCCCGGTTACGACTTCCCGGTCTTCCGGCTGCACGGCGTGGATGTAGGGCTCACCATCTGCGAGGACCTCTGGCAGGACGGCGGGCCGGTCGCGGTCGCGCGGGCCGCCGGGGTGAACCTGCTGGTGTGCGTCAACGGGTCACCGTACGAACGCGGAAAGACGTTCCAACGTGACGAGCTGTCAGCCCGGCGAGCGCGTGAGGCCGGCGCCGCGCTCGTGTACGTCAACCTTGTCGGCGGCCAGGACGAGCTCGTCTTCGACGGTGGTTCGCTCGCGGTCGACGCCGCCGGCCGCCTCCTCGCCCGCGCCGAACAGTTCACCGAGACGCTGCTGACCGTCGACCTGGACCTGCCGACCGGCGCTGCCGCCCTGGCCGCGGGCAGGGCGGCAGGCGAGGGGACCTCGGTGGACGCGGGCGACGGCACCGCGATGACGGTGACCCGGCTGCCGCTGGCGAGCGAGCCTGTCCCGGCGTTCGATGCCGAGGCGCCGGTCGTGGCGCACCGACTGGACTCCGCGGCCGAACTGTACCGCGCGGTAGTCACCGGCACCCGGGACTACGTCCGCAAGAACGGGTTCACCTCGGTCGTACTCGGCCTGTCCGGCGGCATCGACTCAGCGCTGGTCGCCGCGATCGCCGTGGACGCTCTCGGCGCCGAGCAGGTGCACACCGTCGCGATGCCGTCGATCCACTCGTCGACCGGGTCGGTGGACGACGCGGCCGAGCTCGCCAGGCGGACCGGTGTCACACACACCGTGATCCCGATCCAGCCGGTGGTCGACTCCTTCCACCGCGCGCTCACCGCTACCGGCGGGCTCGCCGGTCTGGCCGCGGAGAACCTGCAGGCCCGGGTCCGCGGGACGCTGCTGATGGCGCTGTCGAACGCCCACGGCCAGCTGGTACTCACCACCGGCAACAAGAGCGAGCTCGCGACCGGGTTCTCCACCCTCTACGGCGACAGCGCGGGCGGCTTCGCCCCGATCAAGGATGTGCCCAAGACCCTGGTCTGGGAACTCGCGCGCTGGCGTAACGCGGAAGCCGACCGCCAGGGCGAGACCCCGCCCATCCCCGAAGAGATCATCGTCAAGCCGCCGTCCGCCGAGCTCGCTCCCGGCCAGCTCGACTCGGACCGGCTGCCGGACTACTCCACCCTGGACGCCGTGCTCGACGACTACGTCGAGCGCGACCAGGGCCGCACCGAACTGATCACAGCAGGTCACAGCCCCGAAACCGTGGAACGGGTGATCCGGCTGGTGGACCTCGCCGAGTACAAACGCCGGCAGAATCCCCCTGGACCGAAGGTGACGTCGAAGGCCTTCGGTCGCGACCGCAGGCTACCGATCACCTCCCGCTGGCGGGAACACCCGACCCGACCGTCCACCGTCGAACCACCCACCAGCGAGCCGCCCCCTGCCAGTTCACCTACTGTCCGTTCACCTACTGCCGAGTCACTCACCGCCGAATGATCGACCGAAGACCCGGCCATACCAATCGGCTGGTTCAGCGTCGCGCGGCTGCCGGGTGAGCGCCCACCGTTCTCAGTCGTCGGCATTCCTGCGGCGCCAGGCCGGCAGCAATCGCCAGAGTCGACCGCCGAGGATGAACGCCACGGCGAAGCCGGCGTAGACCAACGGGGTCCACGCTCCCCCGAGTGTGCTGTACCTGCCGTCGACAAAGGTGTACGTGGTCTCCTGGTTCAGATACGTGAACCCGTGCCAGTGGAATGTGCCGCTGGCGTGTGGATCGACCGCGCGAATGCCGTCACCAAAGGCAGTCTGCCCGACCGCCACCAGCTTGGTCATCAAGAGGACCGCGAGGAGCATGCAGGCGGCTCCGGTCCTCCACTCAGGCCGGGGCTGCCACTCCCCGTATTCGGCGGCCAGGTAGCCCGCCGCGAGCCGGCGCAGGTTGCCCAGGCGCCGCAGCGCTTCGGCAGTGCCGACATCGTCCGCGGCGGCGCGCAGGTTGGTACGCACCTCTCGGCGCTGAGTGATCCGCGATTTCCTCGGCAGATCGGTCAGATAGGTGTCGAGCGTCCACACCGCGCGTTCAATACGCAACCGGTCGGCCCAGGTCAGGCTACGAGTCATGTCAGACCTCCTCGGAAGGTGGGGCAGGCTGCGCAGGGATCGGCCGGGACAGCACCGGGTTGACCACGTCGGCGAGCGACAGCCAGTGGACGGTCCCCTGTGCCAGCGCCGCGTAGCCCGCCTCGGTGGGTCGGTAGTACTTGCGGGCAGGCCCTGAGCGAGAGGTGACCAGCCGGCTGGTCACCCGGCCTTCGCGCTCCAGCCGGGTCAGCGCCGGATAGACGGTGCCGTCCGAGATGTCGGACAGGCCGATCTCGCGAAGACGTTGCACCAACTGGTACCCATACGACTCGCGTTCGGCGAGCAGGCACAGCAGCAGCAGTGACAGCACGCCTTTGAGGAGCTGCGGATCGTGAGCGTTGGGCATGCAAGTAAATTTAGCAAGCTACCTTGCTATGTCAAGTAGCAGGCCAAAAAAAATAAGCGGCGGGCACGAGCTCTCCTCGTTGCCATGGCCGCCTGCCGCCGCGAACCGCGGAGCCTTCGGGTACGTCCTCGCTACTCCATAAGGGTGATACGTACAGCATTCAATGCGTCACGGCCCGCCTCGATCACCGCGTAGGAATGGCCAGGCATGATCAATAAGATGGTCCCCGGCGGCTGGCCGTTCATCTCGGAGAGGTCCAGCGCGGTACCGAAGATTGCCAGGCCGACGGCGGCGCCGACGATCGTGGCCGGATCGGACGACGCCTGCGCGAATCCCGGCAGGCCGACCCGGGTGCCGGGCCGCAGGCTGGCGGCCATCTCCGGGGTGAACAGGTTCGCTGTGTACATCCATCCGTGGTATGTCCTGACCTTGAGATCAGGAAGATCCTTCTCATAGGCGGTTGTGCGGTGGATGCCGTTGTGACCCCGCACCACCAAGGCGAGGAGATCGTTGGGCGTCAACAGCGCCCGGCCAGAACCGCTCTCCACGAACCGTTCCACCGCATCGAGCAGCTCGGCCGCCCGCACGGCACCGACCCGCCGCAGTAGTTCACCGGCAGTGGACATCCCGCTGCTGGACCACCCCCAGGGGGAACTCGCGCCGGTGGCGGGGCGGGACGCATTCGTGGCTCCGGTGGCGCTGGTCTTCCGGCCACCGCCTGGGCTGCCGACAACCGGCGCGGAATCCGGCGGATCCGAAGAATCATGGCGAAGCGTCACAAACGTCGAGCCGGGCTCTGGCCAGTCCTCGACCATCAGGTCAATCTCAGTCGACGGGTCGACAACGGCGACGGTCACCGCCGCCGAATCCACGTTCAGCACGGTGGAGGCGTCCCGGCCGGTGCCCGGCGGGAACTGCACGACAGTCATGTCAGCGTAGGTCTCCGGCAGCGTGTTCGAGACCGTCAGCGGATGGTCGGACGCGGCTTGTAGCCAGTGGGTGACAGCATCCTCCGACATGGAGGGCAAGATCGCGTACACGGGTTCCTGGACGACTGGTAGATGATGGAGCATTTCAGAGAAGGTTGTATCGGCGCCCCACCGCAAAGCCATCGAAGACTGCCCCGCCACCAAACCACCCATAGGTATCCCAGCCGCAGCCAACGCCACCGCCAGATCATCCACCGTCACATCCACCCGCCCACCATCCGCGGTAAACCGCGACCACCCACCAGAACCCACCACCGGACCCGGAACACCCGTCACACTGACACCGGTCGCCGCCGAAATAACCCGCCCATCCGGCAGATGCCACACATCCTGCGACGACGCAACAACATCCACACCCAGAACATCCCGCAACCCAGCAGCGAACCCAGCCCCCGCACCACACACCACCAAAACAATCGGCTGACCATCCCCGGGAAGAAACCCACGAATACGATCCGCGAACTGCACCGGCGTCAACAGCTCATCACCCCAGCGAACACCACCGGTGGCCGCATCCGCATGCCCGAAAATCACCGTGTGACCC
>NZ_CAKJTO010000035.1:0-45103 GCF_917627405.1 Protofrankia sp. Cj5 | reverse complement strand
ATATGGATGTGCGTGATCGTGGGAATCGTGAGGCTGTCTTCGGCGCCGAGGAGCTCGGTGAGTTCTTCTTCGATCTCGGTGAACAGCCGTGGATGGGCGATCATACGTGACCAGCTCGGATGGGTACCCCACTTGGTCAGGTACTCCGGCACCATCGCAATGATCTCTGAGTTTACATCGAAACCAAGATAGTTGCAGGATGCAAAATCCGACAGCCAATGATCGCCTATGCGAATCCGGCGGCCATTGATTTCATCGACAATCGAGTCCACCATCGGATGGCTGTCTCGTAGCCCGGCGAGCTCCGCCAGGGGTCCGAGCGGTCGGCCCAGTATGCGGTCGTAGAGCCCCTGTTGATCTGGCGAAGCCTGGCGTGCGGGTGGCTTCCCCGGAGTTGTGGACAACGCCCCTCCTCGAAAGATGAGGGTCCCACATTACGGCGTGGCTTTCCGGGGCGACGTTGTTTTTGGGTATTTATCGGCGGGTGGCCGGGTCGGCTGCCCCGCTGGCCGATTCGGGCAAATGCTATTTTATTGGTAATAATGGTTCAATATTTTTATTGTATGTGTTCGAGGGAGTGGTGGGCTGGATCCATTATCAGCTGCTATGTGCGCCAGCTGGAGTACGGCCGGCTTGCCGGGGCGCGGTGTATGCCTGCCGAGTCGTGCTGTGACGGTTCTGTCGCGGCCGGTCGTGGCTCGGCTGTTAACGATCTCGGTCGGGGTTCCGTGGAGCCGTCCGATCACAGGAACCCCGCCGCGAGAAGAGCGTGATCACGACTTTCGTGGTTCGCGGTGGGTTACGCCGCGATCCGCCCGATTGCCTCAGCCGGGCAGAACTCCAGGGCCTGCAACAACATCTCCTCTTCCTCCTCGGACGACGGCTGCCGGCATATGTAGTAGACCTCGCGAGCGTCATCGCGCTTGAAGAAATCCGGGGCAACGCCGCGGCAGTTTTCGCAGTCAGTGCATTCGGAGTCGACGAAGAAGGGGCCTTCAGCATTCATGGGAAGTCGGTTCTTTTCGCTTGCCACATCACACCTCGCGTTCGTTGTGAGCGTTGGTTGCAGCCACCCGGACGATTCTATCCGCCAGCCCGGCTGCCGGGCTGGTCGCGCTTCACGTATGTTGACAGGTGCTCGGCGTGGCCATTCTGACCGGAAAGTCCATGGGTCTGAATGCCCGCCGTGGCCGGGGCCGACGGCCGGATGGCGGGATTCCCGCGAGACGCCGTGGTGACAGCGGGCGTGCGGAGGAGTGCCAGGGCATGGCGGATCGTCCAGGCCTGTCCGAAGGTGCAGGTGCTGGCCTCGGCGTACCGCGGTGTCGCTGCTCTCCGGGCAGCCGGTGTGAGGCCGGCCAACGTCCCGGGCATCCTTGTGAGGTTGCTCTGGAAGGTTGCGGTGATTCGGTTGTTCCGTTACCTGGATGGTATTCCGTCGATTATCGGTGGTCTCGTCATCGATTAGTTACCGCTTTGAAACATGAGGCCGATCGAAGCGGCTGCGAACGTGCCCAGTCATGCCGTCACATCGGATCCAATTCCTGGTGAGGAGACGGGCGGATATCTCGCTCCGGCAGGACCTGTGCGGGGTTCGGTATGGGCCGCTGAGCCTGTGGCGGCCCGGCCGGACAGCGAGAGTCCGCTCTGGAGCGGTCCCGGTTCCGTGGACAGCGGACCTGAAGTCCACTGCCCGAGAGGAAGAGGCGTCATGGGGGCAGCACCTCGGAAGCACACGCAGGAGTACAAAGACGAGGCGGCACAGTTGGTGTTCGAATCAGACTGGCCGTTGGCCGGGGTCGCGAGTCGCGACATCCCGAACACCGTCACCAACCGTCACCGGCTTCGGGCGCGCTTACCGTCAGCGATCAAGCTCAAGGTGATGGCATTGTTCCCGCCTCCGCCTCCGCCTCCGCCTCGCGACGCACGCACCCCAATCCCGCCCCTTGATCCACACCGCTATTGCCGGTCGCTCTCATGCGAACCTGAACCTGCAGGTCAACGACCCGGCCGTGTCCATTGAACCTGCCCATGCGAAGATCCGCGAGGCCGGCTACGCCGACAATACAAACGCCAAGGCTACGGCAGCAGAGTGAAGGCGGGGACGTGGCTTGGACGGAGCACGCTGAAGTGGCGGCGATCCAGCGTCGCGATGTGCACCGCCTGGAAGTTCTCAGCGACCGCGACGACGAAGGCGTCGGCGGTGCCCAGTGGAAGACTCGCATGCCGTTCGACCAGAACGGCGGCCTGACGGGCGTCGGCAGGCGTGACGGGCACCAGCTCGTAGACACCGTCCGCCACATCGCGCAGAAAGTCGGCCTCGGCCTTCGTTCCGGCCCGGCTGAAGAGCAGGTAGCCGATCTCGGAGAGGAGCGGGGCTGGGAGCAGAAGCGGCCCGGGAAAGTTCTGGAGCAGGTCGACGCATTGCCGGTGATGGTCGTCCTTGCGGTTGGCGAGCGCCAGCACGGGGCCGGTGTCGACGACGATCACGCGCTGCGGCGGTTCTCGTCACCCCAGGCCTCGCGCATGCCTTCCTTGGCGCGCTCGCCCAGATCTGGTTCGCCGTCGAAGAGAGCCGTCGTACGGAACTGACGACGGGGGCGCTCGCCGCGCTCCACGGCAGCCCACTGCCGCAGCAGCTCCACGGCTTCGGGTAGCCGGTCCTCCGGCAGCGCGTCAAGCAGCCGATGTGCTTCCTCGCGCACGCTCATGCAGCCGGTGTAGGAGCCTTGCCTGCCTCCGGCCGTACCACACACGTGGTCTCCATCCCGGGAAGCCCGACGTCTCATTACGGCCTGGCGGTCACAGGCATCCACAGACCCCGGCAGCGCTCAACCTTCACCGCCGCTCCGGCCGGAAATCCTGATCTTGTGAAGGGCGTGGCGGGAATAGAACCCGAATGTGCTCCCTTTAGCATCGCCACGGCCCACGGCCCACGGCCCACGGCCCACGGCCCACGGCCCACGGCCCACGGCCCACGGCCCACGGCCCTGGACCCAACACGCCGAGACCAGGGTGCACCTCGCGATCCGCTTCCTCGGCTGGCTCTACGACCGCGACACGACGCCCACCAGCCTCGACCAGGCCACCATCGAGATCTGGCTGACCACAACCGGTCCCGCCGCCGCCGACATCCGCGACTTCCTCGACTGGGCGGCCGATCGCGGTCACATCCAGCGAATGAACGTCCCGCCCCGGCCGCGGCGGACCGGACCGGCGACCAGCGAGACCGAACGCATCACGCTACTCACCCGGCTCCTGCACGACGGCACCCTCGAGCGCACCGACCGCGTCGCCGGGGCCCTGCTGCTGCTCTTCGGCCAGCAACTCTCTCGCATCGCCGCGCTGAGCACAGACCAGATCACCGAGTCCGGCGGCACGGCACACATCCGCTTCGGTACCGAACGCGTCGCGGGGAGCTCCTTGGTCTCCAGTGGTCGGACATCGACACCGACCGGAGACCCTGACGGTTCGTCACACACTCCTGCGGGTCGGCGGGGAACTGCGGCTGTTCCCGCCGAAGACGGAGGATTCCGAACGGACCCTGCCGCTCCTGGGCCTGGTCACGGATGCGCTCGCGGAACATCGCAAGCTCCACAACGCCGAGCGTGCGGCGGCCGGCGAACGATGGGTCACGACGGACCACGTGTTCACGACGACGATCGGGACACCGATCGAACCCGACAGCCTGCGGCGGTTCTGGATGCCGCTACGGTGCGCGGCCGGTCTCGACGGCGTGGTGTTCCACGGGCTGTGCCATACCTGCGTCACGCTATTGTTGGATCTTGGTGTGCCGCCGCACATCGTCCGGGACATCGCGGGCCACTCGGCGATCGAGGTCACGATGACGATCTACGCGCATGCGTCGATGGGGGAGAAGCGGCGTGCGCTGGGCAAGCTCGATAGCCACCTGACCGAGCCCCGACCCTGACAGCCGTTGCCGCACCCGTTGCTACATATGGGGGTTCCGGGGGGCTCGGCCGCCTGGCAGGCATGACAAGGGGATCGAAAGGCCCAGCATACGGGCTTGATCCCCGAGTGCACCCAACCAGCACTAATGCGAACCTAAACCTGCAGGTCAACGGCCCGACCGTCTCCATCGAACCTGCCCATGCGAAGATCCGTCGGGCCGGCTACGCCGGCAACGCTAACGCCAGGAAGATCGGCTAGGAGTCGATCGCCGCGACCACGCTGTGAGACCCCACGATGGTATCAATGGTGATACCGTGAGGTTGTGGCGATGACACTGCGCTTGACGGATGATGAGGCAGAGGCTCTGCGTCTGCGCTCTGAGCTGGAACAGCGGTCGATGCAGGAGATCGCGCGGCAGGCGATCCGCGAATACGTCGAGGCGCACAGCCGGGCGGAGTTGCTGGATCAGGTGTTGGACGAGGAGCTGCCTCGGTACGCGGAGGCGCTCCGTCGGCTCGGCGAATGATCTATCTGACGCTTCGCGAACTGTTGTACATCGCCGAGCGGGCCATCGGCTCCGAACCGGTGGTCAGGGACCACGGCCTGCTCGAATCCGCTCTCGCGCGCCCGCGGGCGACGGTGTTCGGCCGTGACGCCTATCCCTCTCTGGACGGCAAGGCCGCCGCGCTCCTGCATTCGCTGGCTCGCAACCATGCCCTCGTCGATGGGAACAAGCGGCTCGCGCTCGCCGGTCTGATCGCCTTCTACGGTGTCAACGGCCGTCGCCTGACGCTGACCAACGATGAAGCCTACGACCTCATGATGAGCATCGCCTCCGGCGCCATCGATTCCGTCGAGGACATCGCCAAGATCCTTGAAGGGGCGACCCGGAGCCGTCGGTGAGGACCTGGACATGCCTCGCCGTATCGGACTCTGCTCCTGCCTCGAATCGAGGAGGTTGTACCCAAGACGTGACCGACACTGCCCATGGTCGTCGCGTACACCGCATGTCTGCCCTGGGGTTCCTCGGTTCGCTCTGACGGCCCATGGCCGCTGTGACCAGCGGCGTACGATGCGGCCATCGTCCGCCGTCAGAATCGTGCGCGAACTCGTTCTCGCAGCTCACGTCCTTGACTATGATCTTGGGTGCGCCCGGTATCAAGGCTGGTCCAGATCGCGGCGTCGCACCGGTGTCTGCAGTCGTCCGCGGACGTACACAGCCGCTGCTACACCAGAGCTGGGCTGAACCGGCACCACCAGCGACCCGCTTCCCACCTGCGTCTATGGTCGGGGGTGAGCGGCTCTTGGAGCTGCCCGTCGAGCACCGTCCGGTCCACGACCACGATGACCGAGTCGAAGACCTTCTCGTCGTCCACGTGCAGCCGCGCCAGCCGGTGCGCGGTCCAGACGATCGTGTTCGTCTTCCCCGACCCGGCCGAGTGCTCGATCAGGTACCGGTTGCCGACGCCCTCCTCTCGCACGGCGTCGACGATGGTCGTCACGCCCTCCCACTGGTGGAACCGCGGGAAGAGCATGCTGGCGCGCCGCACCGACGTCCCCGCCGTAACGTCCCACTCCTCCCTGGTCTCCACGATCATCAGCCGTCCGATGATGGTGAGCCAGGCGTTCTTCTCCCAGACCCGCTCCCACAGGTATGCCGTCGCCGACCGCCCCTCGGCACCAGGCGGGTTGCCCGCCCCGCCGTCGTGGCCGATGTTGAACGGCAGGACGTGCGTCGCTTCAGGCTGGAATTCCCACGCCCGCTCAACGCCGAGTACGGGGTCCTGCAGGCTCACTTCCTCGGGGGCTTCGCTGCCGCGCTTTCAGAGAGCAAGCTGGTGGAGGCACGGCCCTGAACCCCGTGTCCGTGGGCGGCTGGCGTCTCGGTTCTTCCGCACCCAGCGATTGCTTCCGTGTTTGGATCCCCCGTCGACCGCCATGAGATACCCACACACGGTGGTCGACGGCCGGGCTCGCGCCGGCCATGACGCGGGCGATCACCCGAGCGGACCGTCGGCGGCCTTCTGGCACGTCCGGACCGAGGCCCGCCCACAACGTTCCCGATCTGCGCCCTGATCGAGCGCCGGACGCAGGTGGGCGCTCCCCGTAACCGCCCCCACGTCGGGTAGCCGTTCCTGGTGTGGAGCTGGTTCGTCGCCCGCGGGCCCACGTCTCCCTGTCTCGGCGCGCGCAGTCGAGGTGTCCGTGTCGTCAGGCGGTCCGGGCGCCGTGGATGATGCCGAGGTCGAGTTCGATGCGGCGTCCGTGGACGGTGACGACGATGCTGGCGGCGTCGGCGCCGGTGGCGGTGAGGTAGTCGTAGAGGGTGGACAGGAGCATGTCCTCGCGGCTTTCGAGGCGCGAGACAGCGGCCTGGCCGACGCCGAGCTTCTTGGCGACCTCTGTCTGGGTCATCTGCGCGGCCTTGCGGATCATCGCCAGGTTCATGGCGTGGACCCGGTCCATCTCCTCGGCCGCCACGTGGGCCTCGGCGACGTCGGCGGCGAGCTGGGGGTCGGCTAGAAGCCGGTTTAGGTGGTCGTTGCCACGGACGAACTTCGACGGCAGCTGCGGGGCGTTCTCTGTCATGGCTTCTCCTCGTAGGAGGTCTCGCGCTTCCACTGGTCGATCAGGGGGTCGGCTCTGGCGGCTGCTCCGTCGTAGAAGACGTCTCCCAACCTGGCCTTGTCGGCGGCGAACAGCGTGACGACCACGGTGCCGGTCCCGGGAGGAAACCAGCAGATCAGCCGGACAGCTACCCGTGGGTCGTAGGCGTGCGAGACCCGCCAGAGCGGGTAGCGGCGGGACTGCCGTACCCAGCGCAGGGTGGCCGTTTCGCTGTCCCGGGTGGGCGGATCTGTCAGGTTCCGCAACTGGTCGAGGGCACGAGCGGCGTAGGCCAGCAGGAGACGCGAGCCTTCGTCGCCTGCACGCGCCTCCTCCTCGAGGCGGTCGAGCCACCGGCCGAAGTCCTCGGGCCAGTCAATGTCCACCGCGGCAGTATTACATCAAGGAGATATTCTATGCAAGGCATGGGTGTGTCGATTGACCTGGACTCGACCTCACGCCCATGTTCGGCGACGGAGGGTGTCCACGGAGGTGATGGGTCGCATCGACAGGCCGGGCGGCGTGCTGAAGCAGCTCTGGACCGCCAGAGTGGCCGGCCGGAAATTCGGCCGCCGGGAACTCGCGGGCAGCCAGGCATCCAGGCCCAACGGACACGGGCTGTGGCCGGAATCTGCCGATACTGGCGGTGGCCAGCATGATCGCGTAGGTCGCCTGTGGTCCGGTTCGGGGTGCAGGTCCGCGCGGACGGGGTGACCGCCACCAGCCGCAACACCGGCCGGTTGATCGGCTACCTGACCAGGTATCCGACCAAGTCGTTGGATACCTGTCACGACGTCACCACCGACGCGCAGCGGGCGCATGTCGAGCGGCTTGCCGACGCCCTGCGGTTCGAGCCGTGCGCGCCGACGTGCGCGAACTGGCTGCGCTACGGCGTGCAGCCGAAGAACCCGAAGGCCGGGCTGGTGCCGGGGCGGTGCACGGGCAAGGCCCACCGGCGGGAAACCCTCGGTTTCGGCGGCCGCCGCGTGCTCGTCAGCCGGAAGCGGTCCGGTAAGACCCTCACCGACCATCGGGAAGATCGCAAGACGTGGGTCCGGGAACAGCTCGCGGTCCTCGGCCACACCGGCAACGAGGCACGCGGCGGTCAGGGCGGCGCGTCCGACCGGGTGATCCGGCCGCCCTACGTCGGGAACATCTCCTCCTGCGCGCAGTCGCGGACCGTCACCACTGACGCGCCCAGTTGGACGCGGCACGTGCCGCACGGACGGCCCGCGGGCATCCCGGCCCGGTTTCGGCAGCCGACCCCGGCATGCCCCGCGCGGCCTGAACCCGACCCTGACAATCACAGCAATCACAGGAGGAACCGTGCACACGCTTCTTCTCACGACCACGGAAGCCGCCGACCTGCTCGGCGTCAGCCGCACCACTGTCTACGAGCTGCTCAACGCCGGACAGCTCGAATCCGTCCGGATCGGCCGGGCACGGCGCATCCCGCGGGCGGCGCTTGTTGCCTACGTGGATCGGCTCCGGGGGCTCCCGGAGACGGGGGCTGCGGCGTGATGACGGTCAGGTCCGGTCATCGGTGGAGGGCCGGTGTTCGGCAATCCATGCTTCTACGTCTTCGGTGTTCCAGATGTGGCCGGCTGCCAGGGTGGCGGTCGGTTTCGGGAAGGTCGGGTCTTCCTTCAGCAGCTGGTTCACTCGCGTGCGGCCTACTCCGAGCCGCTGCGCGATCTCCGCCGCGCCCATGAGGTGATCCGACATAGCCCGACATTACTGGACGACCGTCCAGAGTGTGGATATCGTTTCTCATGGCTGGACGATCGTCCAGTCGCGGTAAGTGGTCCCGGTGGGTGCTCGAACACCACACCGGGACCTTGATCCCGACCCTTCACAGACAAGGGAGCGAGACCCAATGCCCATCATTCCGCCTGCCTATGACCCGCCGCGCGACCCCTCGGACGGACAACCCTTCGTTCGCCTCGACACTCCCGGCCACGGCTACTACGAGATGACCGTCAAGCCGGGTGCCGACCCGTTCGACCTCGCCCGGACCGCCGTCAGGATTCCTACCGACGCGGTGTTCATCGAAGCGCTCGGGGATGTCGAGGTCGTGTTGGTGTTCCGGGCGATCCCGGGCACGGCCTTGCCGGCACCCCGCCCGACCTCGCCTCGTACCGCAGGGTTCCCGCGCAGACCCAACCGTCCTGATCGGTCGTCGCGGTCGTTCGTTTCTCCCCCGTTACCTTCTTCGTGGCCCCGCCGGGGCTCCCGGCCTCCGGACCTGGCATGACGAAGGACATAGGGGCACTTTTTCTTCCGTTCCTCTGGTAGGCGCCTGATCTGCCGGGGGCCGGACGGGTCCAGGGTCGGCGAAAGCCGATCATGCAGTGACACGTCAGTGCCCTGGACGCGGCCGGTTCCCCGGCAGACCCTCCCGCGCCCAGAGGACCGGGACAGTCCCGACCGTCGGACGTCACCTCACCGAGTCTCGCTCTGACCCGGAATCGACCAAGGCTCCGCCGAGGAACTCGACGCGGTACGAACATTTCTGCCTACCAGTTTGGATCTTGACGTGCCGCCGCACATCGTCCGGGACATCGCGGGCCACTCGGCGATCGAGGTCACGATGACGATCTACGCGCATGCGTCGATGGGGGAGAAACGGCGTGCACTGGGCAAGCTCGACAGCCACCTGACCGAGCCCCGACTCTGACGGCTGTTGCTGTACCCGTTGCTACACAGACGCCGTCCCGATCAGTGTCGGGACGGCGTCTGTGATCGTGGAGGGTTCGGGGAGTTTGGCCCCCCGGCAGACAGCGCGGCTGGTGACGAAGCCAACCGAAGGTCGACGAGCGCACTCAACCGGCTCGTGCGCCCGGCAGGGATCGAACCTGCGACCCAGTGCTTAGAAGGCACTCGCTCTATCCGCTGAGCTACGGGCGCTTACCGCCTATTGTGCTTGTCGCCCGGAGCGAACGCGCAGCGCGGTTCTGACCCAGGCTGCGGGGGAATAATCGATCGTCGCGGGTCCCGTGTCAACTGGTTACCGACAGAGACAGAAGCGTGCTCCACCGTCGTCAGCTGGTTGCGTCTGTCACCGTGATGATCTCTTTGTCGAGGCGGCCATCTGGAAAAGTCCAATGTGACACAACATGGGTCTGTTGTGCACGCCGCTGGCGTCACCGCTGTGGAGGGGCATCCCGTTGTCCACAGTTGATCGCGGGAACAGGTCGAACCGGTCGCCAACGGTCACAGTGTGACATGAGACGAGACGGCAATCGCCATCGCTGGGTTCCGCCGGACCGTCCGCCACGGAAGCAGGTCAGCAACCATGATCCTGGAGGGACCATGATCGAAGCATCGGTCACGCTGCTCGGCAACCTCGTTGACGACCCTGACGTGCGATGCACGCAGAATGGGAACTCTGTCTGCTCCCTGCGCCTGGCCAGCACCTCGCGCCGGTTTGACCGGTCGCAGAACCGCTGGGTGGACGGTCATACCGTCTTTGTCACCGTCACCTGCTGGCGTCACCTGGCTGAGAATGTCGGCGCTTCGCTGCACAAAGGGGACAGGACGCTCGTGGTCGGGCGACTCCGCCAGAGGTCGTTCGAGACCCAGGACGGAAGCCGCCGAGTCGTCTACGAAGTGGATGCGGACGCGGTCGCGGTTGACCTGACCCGCCAGTCGGCCGCGGTCCGGCGGGTCGTCCGCGTGAACCGGGAGAGCACAGGGAGCGCAGAGAGCACAGAGGTTACGGAAGGCGACGGGAACATGCTGGGATGCGAGCCCCTCGCCGAGGAAGGCAGGGCTGATGTGCACAATGGCCAGACCGGCGTCGGAACCGGTGCCGAGTATCATGACGGGGGTTTCACCCATGCGGGCGCGGACGAGTTTCTCAGCGGGTCAGTGCCCGGCGGGATGCCAACGGCGCTGGAGCCCGACGGCTCGCCTTCTGTCATCCCGGCTCAGCGTCCGGCGGCGGTGTGATGTCACGGTAGTCGGCGGTCCGCGGGTTGCCGGTGGCTCGGGCGCCCACCGTTGTCGAAACGGCCAGGAGGTGGGTGCAGGCCCGGCCCGGGTCCGGCCGGTGGGTAGCGTCAGCCCGTGACCAGCGCGCGGGGCGCCGATATGCCGGCTTCCATTCAGGTGCCGGGTGGGCGCGTCGACGGGCTGGCAAGCCTTGGCGACGGTTCGGGATCCGGGGGAGCGGGCGGTAGGAGGAGTCTGCCCGGCTCGGACGAGCCGAATGGCCGCCTCGATTCTCCGCCCGCCACCTCGCCCATCCCACGAGCGGCAGGGCGACAGCCATTGGTGATTTTGCGGTCGCGTTTGGTCGCGGTGTCTGTGCCGGGGCGGACGGTGGTGGTCGCGGCTCTGCTCAGCGCGGTCGCGGCAATCGTGATCAATCGTTACCTGTTTCCGTATTTGTCGATCAACAATGACGAGGCCCTCTACCGACTGCAAGCCCAGACGCTGGCGGATGGCCATCTGTTTCCGCCGGCTCCGCGGTCGGCCGCCTCCTACGCACCGTGGCTGGCGGCGGTCGTTGACGGCCACTACGTCCTGAAGTACACCCCTGTGGTTGCTGGGCTGTACGCGTTGAGTCTCGTGCTCACCGGTGGCACCGCCGTGGGGCTCGGGCTCCTCGCCGCTGCCGCGGTGGGGGTCACTTACCATGCCGGCATCGAGCTGCTGGACGATCGGCGGGTCGCCGCCGTCGCGGCCTGGCTGCTGGCGCTGTCACCTTTGATCATCCTGCACAGCGCGTTGCTCTTGTCCTATCTGCCAGTCCTTGTGCTGTATGAATGCGTGCTTGTCGGGCTGCTACGGGGGCTGCGGACCAGGCGCGGGGCGCCGCTTGCCGCGGCAGGGCTGGCGATGGGGCTGGCTGCCGCGGTCCGGCCCTACGACACCGTCCTGATGCTCGGCCCATGTGTGCTGTGGGCGGTGAGCCGAGGAGCTCGCGGCCGGCGGCGGTGGCTGCTGCGTTGGCTCGGCGCGGGGCTGGTGGTCCCGATTGCCGCATTGCTCGGTTATAACTCCATGGCAACGGGTAACCCGTTCAGATTGCCCTTTGCGCTGCTTGAGCCCGATGACAAGCTGGGGTTCGGGGATCGGCGTCTCTTTCCCGGCGACCCTCCGCACCGTTTCGGCTTGGCTGAGGGGCTCACCTCGATCGGTGACCATCTGTGGTTTCTCGGTCTCTGGGCGTTCGGCGGGGTGTTCCTGGCGGCGTTGTCGGTCGCGGCGGTTATCCGCCGACGGCTGTCCGCGGCGACCTTAGCGCTCGGGGCCGGCGCGGTGCTGCTGATCCTCGGTTACATCGTGTTCTGGGGTGCCTGGAACGCGGCCGAGCTGTGGGGTGGAATCCGGTATATCGGCCCTTTCTATCTCATGCCGATACTCATTCCACTTGTTCTCTTCGGGGCTCGGGGATTGGTCGATCTCACTGTCGCGCGGCCGCGGATCGGTGGGCTTACCGCCGCTGCCTGCTTCGGGCTGAGTGTCGTTGTAATTGTTTTCGCGGTCGGGGATAATATGTCGTTCACCCGACGTGATCGAAATCTTGCGAACATGGTCGCGGTTCAACCTGGGCGGGTGCTGGTCATGGTGTCGGCGGATCCGGCCTTTCTCATGCATCCCACGTCGGTGGTGGCCAACCCGCCTGGCATGGACACGCGAATCTTGTACGCGGTGTCACGAGGCCGTGCGGACTTCACGGTTCTTGCCGATCATCCGGACCGATCCGCCTACCTGCTCCGCTTAGCGGAGGGATACAATCGAACACTTGCGTCATCATCGGCCGCTCGGTTGGAGCGCCTGCGGGTGGTTGACGGCCCGAGCGTCGGTGTCGTCGTCCGCGCGTCGGTTCCGCCGGGGGCCCGCTCGGCCCGGTTGGAGATGACTGCCGATGGGCGTCGGGTGTCCTATCCGGTTGATCCGTCCCATTCGGTGACCGGAAAGATTACTGTCAGCCCTGACGGGGTGACGATGGCCGGTCTCGGTTCCGCTCCCACGGTCATTGCCGCTCCCACGGCACAGGTATCCGCGGCAACGGACCATTCGGTGATATTGGCGTTGTTCTACACTCCGTCCGCCGGTGGCGGCGAGCGTTTTTTCGATCGTCAGGACCTTCCGGTCCGCGTCGACGGAGGAGCGGGTGTCAGCGTTGTGGCCCCCGACGGCCAGGTCGGGGCGGTGGGGTCGGGGCCTGCGCCGGCCATTCGGCTGAGCGTCGGTTGATGGTCGGTGTCCTGTGGGAAGGAGGTTCCCGGGACACGGCCGGGAAGCGGGCTCGTACCCTGGTGTCGCACCCGTGCGGATAGTGGCCCCCGTGCCGGGAAGATCCAACGCTCCTCGGCGGTCTTCCCACCGGGGAGACTCCTGTTCCTGACCCGCGTTTGCTCCTGACCCGCGTTGCCGCCTGACCTGTCAGGTTGCCCGACTCGTAAGGTTGACCGCATGGCGCAGTATGTCTTCCAGATGCGCAAGGTGCGCAAAGCCCACGGTGACAAGGTCGTCCTCGACGATGTCACCCTGTCGTTCCTGCCCGGCGCGAAGATCGGTGTCGTCGGTCCCAACGGCGCGGGCAAGTCGTCGCTGTTGAAGATCATGGCTGGTCTTGACCAGCCCAGTAACGGAGACGCGACGTTGAGCCCCGGTTTCACCGTCGGCATGCTCGCGCAGGAACCACCGCTCAACGAGGAAAAAGACGTTCGCGGCAACGTTGAGGACGCGGTCCGGGAGATCCGTGGGGTCCTCGCGCGGTACGAGGAGATCAACGAGAAGATGGCTGCGCCCGACGCCGACTTCGATGTGCTCCTGACCGAGCAGGCGGCGCTTATCGACACGATCGAGGCGGCCAATGCCTGGGAGCTCGACAGCCAACTGGATCAGGCGATGGACGCGTTGCGGCTGCCTCCGGGCGATGCCGACGTAACCAGGCTCTCCGGTGGGGAGCGCCGCCGCGTCGCGCTGTGCAAACTTCTTCTGGAGGCCCCTGACCTGCTGCTGTTGGACGAGCCCACCAACCATCTCGACGCTGAGAGCGTCGCCTGGCTGGAGCAGCACCTGGCGCGCTATGCCGGAGCGGTTCTCGCGGTCACGCACGACCGTTACTTTCTCGACAACGTCGCTGGCTGGATCCTCGAGCTCGACCGGGGCAATGCCTACCCTTACGAGGGCAACTACACGACGTACCTGGAGACGAAGGCCGCCCGCCTCAAGGTCGAAGGCGGTAAGGACGCGAAGCGTAAGCGCGTCCTCGCGCAGGAGCTGGAGTGGGTGCGGTCGAACCCGAAGGCCCGCCAGGCCAAGAGCAAGGCACGTCTCGCCCGCTATGAGGAGCTGGCGGCCGAGGCGGACAAGGCCCGTCCCCGCGATTTCGAGGAGATCCAGATCCCGCCGGGCCCGCGCCTGGGCGCTATGGTGATCGAGGCGAAGAAGCTGCGCAAGGGATTCGGCGACCGGGTCCTCATCGATGATCTGTCGTTCTCCCTGCCGCGTGGTGGCATCGTCGGCGTGATCGGCCCGAACGGTGTCGGAAAAACCACCCTGTTCACCATGCTGACCGGTGCGGTGGCACCCGATGCCGGCGAGCTGGTCATCGGTGAGACGGTCGATATCGCCTACGTCGACCAGAGCCGCGCGGGCCTCGACCCGAAGAAGAACGTATGGGAGGTCGTTTCCGACGGGCTCGACCACATCGTGGTAGGCAAGATCGAGCTGCCGAGCCGGGCCTACGTGTCGTCCTTCGGTTTTAAGGGACCGGACCAGCAGAAACCGGTCGGAGTGCTGTCCGGCGGTGAGCGTAACCGGCTGAACCTTGCGCTGACCCTCAAGCGGGGCGGCAATCTTCTGCTGCTCGACGAACCAACAAATGATCTTGATGTCGAGACGCTGCGGTCGCTGGAGGACGCGCTGGGGGAGTTCCCGGGATGCGCGGTTGTGATCTCGCATGACCGGTGGTTCCTGGATCGTGTCACCACGCACACTCTTGCCTGGGAGGGGACGGAGGCCGACCCGGCTCGCTGGTTCTGGTTTGAGGGGAACTTCGCGGATTACGAGGTCAACAAGATCGAACGCCTTGGCGCTGAGGCGGCCCGTCCACACCGGATGACCTACCGTAAGCTCACTCGCGAGTAGGAGCGCCCCTGTTGCCTGTCGTTCCACCGCTTGGCCGCGAAGCAAAGCCATGGCCGCGTTGAACCGCTACGAACTGGTCGTACTCACGCAGGGGCGAGCGCATCCATCGTCCGGTGAGGATGCGGAGTATGACCGGCGGCATGCCGAGCACCTGGAGTACCTGGAGTCGCTTCGGGCCGCCGGGTCGCTCGTGCTGTATGGCGGGTCAGCCGAACCTGGCACGCGGTTGCGGGCGGTGCTGTTGTTCCAGGCCGGCTCGCTGGACGAGGCCCGTGCCGCTGCCGAGGCGGATCCGCTGGTGCGGGCGGGCTATCTGGTGATCGAGGTCATCCCGTTCGTCTCGGGCTTCCGTGCCCCGCGTCGGTCCGGCTGAGCGGTCCGGCCGCGACGGTGCTGTGACGTAATGGTGCGGTGACGTAATGCTGCTGTGCACCGCGGCCGGCCCCGGCCACCCGAACACCAGACCGGGCAGGGCCTGGATCGGGGCCAAGGCCGGGGCCGGGGCCGCCGGCTCATTCCGGGCGGTTGACCAGTGAGTTGGCCGCCATCGTCAGGTAATCCCACAGCGGCTCAAAGTACTCCGGAGACAGCTTCAGCTCGTCGACGGCGGCACGCATGCGGATCAGCCAGGCGTCCCGCTGAGCCGGGCCGATCGCGAAGGGGGCATGACGCAGCCGCAGGCGTGGGTGACCACGCTGATCGCTGTAGGTCGATGGTCCACCCCAGTACTGGACGAGGAACATCCGCAGCCGTTCCTGAGCCGCGGACAGGTCTTCGTCGGGGTAGAGCGGCCGTAGCAACGGGTCCTCGGCGACCCCTGCGTAGAAATGGGCCACCAGCCGGCGGAACGTCTCCTCACCGCCGACCGCGTCGTAGAAGGTATCCGTCGGGCGGGTTATGGACGGTCGCTGAGTCACGTTGACTATTCTGCGCGCCGGATCGCGGGCCGTCGGCGTGATACGGGGAACGGGATCCGTACGGACCATGAGGTTCGGCTCGCTGGGGCGGACCGCGCGATGGCGGTCGCTCGGAGCGTCCCCCGGTGGGATCTCGCCGCCATGCGACGCGCCGCCCGCCGTGCCGGTGAAGCCCTGCCGCTGGTCAGCACGGCGGTGACCAGCGGCAGGTACGGCATGCTGAAGCAATCGTGCGTTGCGCGCCCATCGTGTGGTGGGGATGACTGGCCGCGGGCCGGTGCTGAGGGGCGTGCGGGGCGGGCGGTTGCCACGCCCCCATGGCCGGCCGGCCAGGAGCAGAGGCAGGAGCAGAGGCAGGAGCGGGAGTCAGGCGGATGCGGCTTCGTCACCGTCCGAGCTGAGGTAGCGCGACCAGCGCGGATCCATCCGGCGGCTGCCAAGAATGCGCCAAGCGGCTCCGCTCGGCGCTCTGGGAGCCGTGCGAAGCCGCCAGCCAAGATCGGCTACAGCCCGGTCGGCTTTCAAATGATTGCAGCGGCCGCAGGCCGCCACCACGTTCTCCCATACATGCGCGCCCCCACGAGAGCGGGGGATGACGTGATCCAGTGATGTCGCAGGCGCACCGCAGTAGACACAGCGGTGATGGTCACGCGCCAGTACTCCCTTACGGGTGAGTGGTACCTGAGACCGGTACGGCACGCGGACGAATCGGGCCAAGCGCACTACCACGGGCACTTCGACCGTGTACGTCACGGAGTGGAGAACCCGATCTCCGGCCTCGACCATGACTGCTTTCTCAGTGAGCACGAGCACCAGCGCACGCCTCTGTGAGACCACGCATAACGGTTCATACGTGGCATTGAGAACCAGCGCTTCTGTCACGCGCCGACCTCCTCGCCCTACCGGGTGGCGGCCGTCACAAGCTAGCCACCGGTGACACTGAGACAGTCAACCGCCTTCGGGGCCCGAACGCGAGTGGGTTCGCGATTGTCGTCAGGTAATCGTTGACACACTGCGCAACTTTGCCCGCATTTGATCTACTTTGCGTGCCTGTTCGGATGCTGCGTGTTATTTCCGGGCGTCGACCTCTTGGCCCGCGGCTGTCGCGCGTCGGTAAGACTGGGCACCGTGCGGTGCCCGCGGATGCGGTCCCGCTTGAAGATCAATTATAGGATCGATTATCTGTGAGGAGCTGAATCCGGTCGTGGCCGACTCCGTCTCTGTGTTCGCTCAGTCGTTGGGGTCGTTACTGACTCCGGCGGTCGAGGCGTCACCCTCGCCCGCGGCGCCCGTGCCGACCCCGAGCCCGTCCGACGCTCCCATCACTCCCAGTCTTGATCAGATCTTCGGTGCGGTCCAGAACGCATGCGGGCAAAAGCCCGGTGTGCTGTGCAGGACGGTTTTTGATCTGACTCACAGCGAGTATCTCGCCGGTGGCGCCAATGTCTTTCTTGGCATGCCGCTGAAGATTTTGTTGATTCTTCTGATTGCTTTCCTCGTTCGCTCGATGTTGCATCGCTTCATTTTCCGGACAACTCGGCGGGCCGCGGCCGGTGGGCCGAGCGGGCTGTTCCGGTCCGGGCGCGCCATACTTCTCGGCGCCTTCGGCGATCCCACTGTGCTGCTGGAGCGACGCCGCCAACGCGCCGAGACGGTCGGTTCCCTGCTGCGCAGCATCACGTCGGTGATTGTGTTCGGGATCGCGTTCGTGACCATTCTCGGCGAGTTGGACATCAATCTCGCGCCCATCGTGGCCAGCGCCGGAGTGGTTGGCGTCGCTGTTGGTTTCGGCGCGCAGAATCTTGTCCGGGACTTCCTGTCGGGCATCTTCATGCTGCTCGAGGACCAGTACGGCGTGGGCGACGTCATCGATGTCGGACCGGTCAGCGGGAACGTCGAGGCGGTGAGCCTGCGGGTCACACGACTGCGCGACATCGAAGGTACGGTCTGGTACGTCCGTAACGGCGAGATCGCACGGGTGGGCAACAAAGGCCAGCAATGGGCCCGTACGGTGCTCGACATCCCGCTGGACTACGACACCGACGTCGCCAAGGCCAAGCGGATTCTCAAGACGACCGCGGACAAACTCTGGGCGGAACCGGAGTTCGCCACCATCATCATCGCCGAACCCGAGATATGGGGCATGGAATCGATGACCGCTGATGGGTACGCGTTGCGGGTGGTCGCCAAGACCCAGCCGCTTAAACAGTGGGATGTCGCGCGCGCGCTGCGCGAGCGCGTCCGGGCGGCGCTGGACGCCGAGGGGATCGAGCTCGGCAGCGTTCAGCGCAGCGAGGTGGTCATGGTCGACAACGACGATGACGACGTGATGCTGAGCGATCGCGATGACGATGAGGACGGTTCCGCTCCGGGTGCCATCCGTGTGATCGAGAGCGCTCCCCTCCCCGAACTCGACGGGCCGGCTCCGTCACCGGTCGGCCGATCAACTGGCCCCGCGTCGGTGGCGCGTTAGCGCACCCGGTTGATATCGCACCCGGTTGATATCGCCCGATACGGCGGCGTCCAGGGGTCCAGGCGCGCGATCGAAAGATCCAGCAGGCCTGCCCTGGCTGAACCGTGAATAAGGATCTCGGTAGACGATGCTGAGAGTCCTTCCGGACGGCCTGCGCCGCGTGACTCGGGGGGCAGACTGTGTGGTGTGCGCGTACTTGTGGTCGATGACGAGCCGGCGGTCCGGGAGTCTCTTGAGCGGTCGCTGCGGTTCGAGGGTTACGAGGTCAGTTCAGCGCGTGACGGTATGGAGGCGCTGGACGCGGTTGCTCGCGACCGGCCGGACATCGTCGTGCTGGACGTGATGATGCCCCGGGTGGATGGCCTGGAAACGTGTCGCCAGCTGCGTGGCCGTGGCGACGACCTGCCGATTCTGATGCTCACCGCCCGTGATGGGCTGGCCGACCGGGTAAACGGCTTGGACGTGGGGGCGGATGACTATCTGGTCAAGCCCTTCGCCCTCGAGGAGCTGTTCGCCCGGCTGCGCGCGCTGACCCGCCGGGCGTCGCTGTCCGCCCGGGCCGCGGCGTCGGCTGCCGCGGGTCTCACGGGAACGGATCAGGCGGGGATCGCTCCGGGGGTGCCCCCCGCGCTGCTCTTCGCGGACATCCGTCTTGATCAGAGCAGCCGGCAGGTGACCCGCGGGGGACGGGAACTGACGCTCACCAAGACTGAGTTCGACCTGTTGGAGCTGTTTCTCGTCCACCAGCGGCAGGTGCTCTCCCGTTCCATGATCATGGAGCGAGTCTGGGGATACGACTTCGGGCCGTCATCGAACTCGCTCGAGGTGTTCGTCAGCTACCTGCGTCGCAAGCTGGAAGCCGGTGGCGAGCCGCGCCTGCTGCACACGGTCCGCGGGGTGGGTTATGTTCTGCGGGACGCGGCTTCGTGACCGTTCTGCCCATGACCATCATCGGAATGCTTAGAGCGCCCGGCAATAGGGGTGCGGATCAAGGAGCGGGGCTGGGGCACGTACATCGCAAGGCGGAGGAGGGAGTCACCCTGGTCCTTGGGGTGTCGACTGACGACAACGCAGCGAGGTGCGTGCCCCAGCCCCGCGACGCCGCGTGCCTATTGCCGGTCGCTCTTAGGAGAGCCGGCGAGGGCGGGCGGGAGCAGGTCCCGTTGTGAGGGCCTCCGGATGAGAGCGCGGCCCCGCCACCCTCGTTTGTCACTTGTGCATCTGCCGTTGCGCAACCGGATGGCGTTGCTCATCGGTCTTGCGGTGACCGCCACGGTAGCGGTCGTGGCAGGCGTGGCACTCGGCGCGACCGGGATCGTGCTCGGTCGGTCCATCGACCACCAGCTGATCCAACAGGCCTACACGGCGGCTCAGACGATCAAGCCGAAAGAGTGGGGCCCCGAGTGGGACCAGGGGCTGATCGTGTTCAACTTCGGCCTGCCCGCGCAGGTCATCAGCACCGACGGCACCCCGACGGCGCCGGACAACCAGGTGGTGATGCTGCCGGTCAACTCCGCCGATATCGCCGTGGCACACGGGGTGGTCGGCCAGCAACTGCGCACGGTCACTGTCGGCGGGGGGCGCTATCGCGTCGCCACCGTTCCCATCCGCATTCCCAGCGTCGGCCTGGGCGCGCTGCAACTGGCCCGGGACATGTCCGACGTCGATCAGACACTACGCGATCTTGGTCTGGTTTTGCTGGGTGTGGGCGTGGTGGGCGTGGCCGGATCGGTGCTGCTCGGTCGGCTGATCGCACGCGCGTCTCTCAAGCCGGTGGATGCCGCCGCCGCGGCCGCTGAGGAGGTCGCCCGTACACAGGACCTCTCCGCATTGATCCCAGTGACCGGTAGTGATGAAATAGCTCGGTTGGCCAACAGCCTCAACAGCATGCTGCGGGCGCTGGAGGCCTCCCGCGCGCGTCAGCGGGAGCTCGTCGACGATGCCAGTCACGAGCTGCGCACCCCGTTGACCAGTCTGCGGACCAACATCGAGCTACTGCTGCGGGCCGAGGCCAATCCGGCGCGCGCACTGCCCGCGGCCGACCGGGACGCCCTGCTGCGGGACGTGGACGCGCAGATCCGGGAACTGAGCGGACTGGTCAGTGAACTGGTCGAGCTGGCCCGTGATGAGGCGCCCGCCGAGGACGTCGAGCCCGCTGATCTGACCGAGATCGTCCATGTCGCGGCCGACCGGGTGCGCAGGCGCGCCAAAGCCAAGGACGTGCAGATCGTGGTGACCGCTGTCCCGTCGCCCGTGGATGGACGCCCGCACATGCTGGAACGGGCGGTGACGAACCTGCTGGACAACGCGGTGAAATTCTCCCCGGCACAAGGGCGGGTCCATGTGACCGTGGCTCCCGGCGAGGTTGTCGTCACCGATGAGGGCCCGGGGATCGCGCCGGAGGACCGCTCCCGGGTCTTCAACCGGTTCTACCGGGCGACGTCCGCGCGTGGGCTGCCCGGGTCCGGGCTTGGCCTGGCCATCGTGGCGGATGCCGCCGCCGCGCACGGCGGCTGGGTGCGGGCTGAGGAAGGCCCGGCCGGCGGCGCGCTTCTGCGCCTGTCGCTGCCGGTTCCCCCGGACGAGGCATGGCCATCCTCAGCAGGCGCGCCGTCGGCGGTCCAGCCGGGCGCGGCCGTTCCGCGGGAGCCGAGTCTCGTTCCCCAGCTGCGGGAGGAGACTTCCGTACTGGCATCGCCGCCAGCCCGGCCTGCTTACCGTCGCTCCTGGTGGACGAGAGGATCCGGTCGTGACCTCTGACAGCACCGATCACGCCGTCAGCTCGGGCGGCGCCCCCCTGAACGGCCCGGCGAACGATCCCGCTTCCGTTCCTCCCGGTCCCGCGCCGGCCCCTGCTGGGCCCCTGCCGGCCCCTGCTGGTCCCGCCGCCGCGGGCCCTGTCACCGCGGGCTCCACGATCGGCTTCGGCCCGGTCGATGAGGTGCTCGCCCAGCTGGCGGAGGCGCATGGCGTCGCTACCCGTTACATCGACGCGGACGGCCAGGAGGTCACCGTCGCGCCGGACGTCGTGCGGACCGTGCTCGGGCTGCTCAACGTCGACGTCGCGAATCCGGCGACGGCCCTTGCCCAGGCGCGCGACGCGCTGTGGCGGCGTCCGTTGCCCGCCTGTGTGGTGGTGCGGCGCTCCGCGGCCACACCGGTCGTCCTACGGGTGCCAGCCGGCTCGGTCCGCAGCGCCGAGCTGGCCCTTGAAGGCGGCGGGAAACGTCAGCTGACGGACTGGGGCGAGGCGGTCGAACGGCGCACGGTCGATGGTGTGGCCATGCTCGGCCTCCCGCTGAACCTGCCCGCCGGGCTGCCATTCGGTGATCATTTGTTGCGGATCGCGGTCGGCACGACCCTGATCGCGACGAAGGTCGTCGTCGTGCCGGACGCGCTTCCCGCTCCAGCGGGCGCGGCCCACGCCCGCGGCTGGGGATGGATGATCCAGCTGTACGCGCTGCGGTCGGCGGCTTCCTGGGGGATGGGCGACTACGGCGACCTCGCCGCGATCGCCGAGTGGTCCGGGTCGGCTGACGGCCGGCGCGCCGACGTTGTACTGGTCAACCCGGTGCACGCGGTCGCGCCGACGGTTCCGGTCGAGCCGTCCCCGTACTACCCGACCAGCCGGAGGTTCGCCTCGGCGCTGTATCTGCGTCCCGAGGACCTGCCTGAATATCAGCTGGCGGACGCCGCTACCCGGGCGCGGGTCGATCAGCTCGCCGCCGCTGCCCGCACGGAGGCTGATCCCGATCTGCTTGACCGGGACGCGGTGTGGCGGGCCAAGAGCGCCGCGCTGGAGCTGCTGTTCACCGTCGCGGCCGAGCGGGGCAGGGACCCGGACAGCGACTCGGACAGCGCCTGGGTGGACACCGACCGGGCAGGCGAGGAGGGTCTCATCGACTTCGCCACCTGGTGCGCCCTTGCGGAACGGCACGGCCGGGACTGGCGGCGCTGGCCGGCGGACCTCCACGACCCGGCCGGGTCCGCGGTGGCCGAGGCCCGGATTGAACTGCGGGCACGGATCGCCTTCCACCGCTGGTTGCAACGGTGCTGTGATGCCCAGCTCATGGCCGCGCAGACTGCTGCCCGTCATGCTGGGATGACCATCGGTATCGTTCACGATCTTGCTGTTGGCGTTGATCCCGGTGGTGCGGATGTCTGGGCCTGCCAGGACGTCTTCGCGACCGGCGCGACCATCGGCGCGCCTCCGGATGGGTTCAGCCAGCAGGGCCAGGACTGGCAGCTGCCGCCGTGGCGGCCCGACCGGCTGGCCGAGTCCGGCTACGCGCCGTTTCGGCAGCTGGTTGCCGCTGTGCTCCGTCGAGGCGGTGGCCTGCGGATTGACCATGTCCTGGGGCTGTTCCGGCTGTGGTGGATCCCGGCTGGTAACCCGGCCTCGGCCGGTACATATGTCCGCTATGACGCCGAGGCCATGCTCGGGCTCATCGCGCTGGAAGCGAGCCGGGCCGGTGCGCTCGTCGTCGGTGAGGACCTGGGCACGGTCGAATCCTCGGTGGCGGCGACGCTGGACCGGGCCGGTGTGCTCGGGTCGACTGTCGCGTGGTTCGAACGCGACGCGCATGGTGACCCGCTCGCGCCGCGCAGGTGGCGGGAACCGGCGATGGCGAGCGTTACCACTCATGATCTTCCTACCGTCGCCGGCTACCTTACCGGCGAGCATGTGCGGGTACGCGCCGACCGCGGCCTGCTGCGACAGTCGCGGGAGGCTGAACTCGCCGCTTGGCGGCGGGAACGGGACGCGTTGATCGCGTTGCTGCGGGGCGAGGGGCTGCTCGCTGCGGATCTTGCCACGCTCGACCTGGCCGCGTCGGCGGCGTCCGCCCCCGGCCTAGCCGGCGGCTCTGGCGGCTCTGGCGGCTCTGGCGGCGCCACGTCGGACCTTGCGGTGACCCGTGAGATCGCCTTCGCTCTACACGGTCTGCTCGCCCGGTCACAGTCGCGGATCGTGCTGGCGGCACCCGGCGACGCCGTCGGTGACCTGCGCCAGCCGAACCTGCCCGGCACGGTGGACTCCTATCCGAACTGGCGGCTTGCGGCCACCGACGCTGACGGCCGGCCCGTAACCATCGAGCGGTTACGGGTGGACCCACAGGTACAGCGGCTTGCGCGGCTGCTCGCCTGTGTCCGTGACCAGGCCGACAGCGGGTGACGACAGCGGGTGAAAGGACAGGCGTGGGTTCGCCCCTCCGGGGGCGCACGGGCCCACGCCACCGCGGTAGGAAGCCCTCTCGGACGACCTTGGGTCAATCACCCGGTAACCTTCGCAACGTGACTCGTCGACGTCTACGGCACACCGCTCGCCGTGCTCTTACCGTAGCGGCACTCGCTTTCCTTACGATCCCGGCGCTTTCCGGTGCCGCGTTCGCGCAGGACATCGGAGACAGTTACAGCCCCGACCCGCTCACGCCGCTCGAGGCCTGGATCGTCTACGGTGGGACGATCGCCGTCGGGTTCGCTGTCGCGATCATCCTGACGGTGCTGTCAAGCCGGGGCAGCGGCCCGTCCCGTTACCGTCCGGGAGGCCCGTGGCCGCACCCGGAGGTGTGGATCGGCGCTCCTCCCGCTGTCGCCGAGGATGAGCGTCCGCACGTGGCGGCCCCTGGCTCGGGTGGTGCCAGTGGCACCTGGTGATGCGTTCACTCATGACCAGCTTGACCGGCTCGGCCGAGCCCAGGCCGCGGCGGAGGCCCAGACCGGCATCCGGTTCACCGTCCGGGTGGGTACGGTCGACGGTGACGCCGATCTTTTCGCTGAGCGGGCATTGGCCAACCTGGTGGACGCCACGCGCGACTCCGCCGTTCTGCTGCTGGTTTCGCCCGGTCAGCGCTTCGCCCGCATCATGACGACACAGGCGGCCAAGAGCCGCGTCTCCGATCAGGCCGCCGGGCTCACGGTTCTCACGATGATCTCCAGTTTCGCGCTCGGTGACATCGTCGGTGGGATCGTCAACGGACTCCGTCAGCTGGCGGACGTGGCCGGCCCGTCGGCGTCCGGTGGGTCCACCGCGGCTGTTGACGTGCCGACCGGGTCGACGAGCGGGGCCCGCTGAGAGCGGGTCCCGCTCGGTTTGGGATCCGTGGCGGCCGGCAGCAGATCCTGCGCTCGCACCGGCCGCGGCGGCGTGGTTAGGAACCAGCCGCGGCCTCGGCGTCTTTGGCACGGGCGCGCAGCGCGCGCACCAGGCCGTCGCGGCCCTCGACCAGGGCGCGGCGCAGAGCCGGCTGCGGGTCGTGCGCGGCGAGGTAGGCGTCCACCGCCGCCAGCGTGTCCGGTTCGATGATCGCGGATGGGAACAGCATCTGCGTAATCGTCTGAGCCGTGTCGAAGGTCCGGGTCTGCCAGATCCGCTCGATCTCGGCGAAGAAACGGTTCACATATGGTCGGGTCAGATCCTCCTGGCTGGGTATCCAGAAGCCGCCCATGGTCGCCACCAGCAGGTGGTTCGACAGCGTGTCGGAGTCCATCACCGCCGTCCACGCGGCAGCCTTCGCCTCGGCGGTGGGCCGGGCCGAGCGGGCGGTAGCGGCCCGCTTCTCGCCGGTCGCGGTGCTGTCACGGGCAAGTTCGTTCTCGATCTCGGTGACTCCGTACACGCCCCGCGCAACCAACTGGATGAGCAGGGTCCAGCGCAGTTCGGTGTCGAGGGCGAGCCCGTCGATGACATCGGCACCCTCGAAGATGGCGCGGACCCGACTGACCTGGTCGGGTCCTTCCGCGTGGGCGAAGGTGGTCGCGTAGACCAGCTGTAGGTCGCTGCCGGGTGCGGCGGTGCGTAGCAGCGCCTCGGCCCGCGCGGACACGTCCCGAAGCGCGGCCGACCGGTTCGCGGGGTCACCATAGGTGTCGATCGTGAGCTGAGCCTTGGCCAGCAGTGACTGCACGACTCCGATGTCATCCTCGGCGTCCACACCGGAGAGCACGAGCTTGACATAGTCCCGGGCGGCGAGCTCGGCGTCGCGGGTCATGTCCCAGGCCGCCGCCCAGCACAGCGTCCGCGGGAGCGATGCGCGGATCGCGCCGATCGAGTCGATCAACGTTGCCAGGGAGCGGTCGTCCAGGCGGATCTTGGCGTAGGTCAGGTCGTCGTCATTGATCAGAATCAGGTCTGGCCGGCGGGCACCGATGAGCTTCGGTATCTCGGTCAGCTCGCCGACGACGTCCAGCTCGATGCGCTCGCGGCGCAGCAGCGACCCGTCGGCGGCGCGGTCGTACAGGCCGATCGCCACCCGGTGCGGCCGCAGCGTCTGGCTCGCTGTGGGCGGCGACGACGCCGGCTCCTGCACCACGTCGAAGGCCGTGAACAACCCGGACGAGTCAGTCTCGAAGCGGGCCCGCAACGTGTTCGCCCCGGTGGTCTCCAGCCAGTCCGCGGCCCACACGGACAGGTCCCGGCCGCTTGCGTTCTCCAGTTCGTCAAGCAGGTCCCGCAGCGAGGTGTTGCCATACTCGTAACGGCGGAAGTAGGACCGCAGCCCGGCCAGGAACTCCTCCTGGCCCACCCATGCCACGAGCTGCTTGAGCACGGATGCGCCCTTGGCGTAGGTGATTCCGTCGAAGTTCGTCCGTACCGCCTCCATGTCGGTCGCGTCGGCGACGATGGGATGGGTGGAGGAAAGCTGGTCCTGCCGGTAGGCCCAGCCCTTCTCGGCGTTGGCGAACGTTGTCCAACCGTTGGTGAACCGCGTCGAGGAGACCTGGGCGAGCACCGACATGAACGTGGCGAACGACTCGTTCAGCCACAGGTCGTCCCACCAGCGCATCGTCACGAGGTCGCCGAACCACATGTGGGCCATCTCGTGCAGGATCGTCTCGGCCCGCCGCTCCCGGCGAGCCTCGGTGACCTTCGCGCGGAAGACGTAGTCCTCCAGGAACGTCACACAACCGGCGTTCTCCATCGCTCCGGCGTTGAACTCGGGGACGAAGAGCTGGTCGTACTTGCCGAACGGGTAACGGTAGTCGAACACCCGGTGGTAGAAGTCGAACCCGGCCTTGGTGATCGTGAGGATCTCGTCCGGGTCGAGGAACTCGGCCAGGGACTGCCGGCAGTACAGGCCGAGGTCAATCCCGTCGTGGTGGTCCCGGACCTCGTGGTAGGGGCCGGCGACCAGCGCGGTGATGTAGGTCGAGATGACCGGCGTGGCCTCGAAGAGCCACAGCGTCCGCCCGGAGCCGGAGTCCGTGGCCTCCAGCCGGCGTCCGTTCGAGATACACGTCCAGCTGGCCGGGGCCACCACCGAGAGCTGGAATACCGCCTTCAGGTCCGGCTGGTCGAAACAGGCGTACATCCGGTGGGCGTCATAGGTCTCGAACTGGGTGTACAGGTAGCCGGCACCGTCAACCGGGTCGACGAAGCGGTGCAGGCCCTCGCCGGTCTTCGAGTAGGCGCAGTCGGCCGCCACCTCAAGCTCGTTGACCTCCCGCAGATTCGCGAGGGTGATCCGGTTCCCGTCGTACACCTCGGCCGGGTCCAGGCGCTGGCCGTTGAGGGTCACCGCGCCGACAGCCGTGGCGATCAGCTCGATGAAGGTGGTGGAACCCGGCTCGGTACAGGTGAAGCGCACCGTTGTCCGTGAGGCGAACGTGGTGTCGCCAGTCGTCAGATCGAGGTTCGTCTCGTAGGAAGACACGTTGAGCAGCCGGGCGCGCTCACGCGCCTCGTCGCGGGTGAGGTTGTTGGCTGACACGCGGGTCCTTTCGAAGGGCCGGACAAGTGTCCCGCTCCGGGGCGAGGGTGGTGGACGCCGCGGTCCGCGACGACGGGGCTCCCAGTCTCCCACGTCCCAGCCGCCGGCCACGTCGGCTCCACCGGGCGGAGCCTGGTAACGGACAAACAGCTATCCGGCGCACCCGCGGTCGGGTTTGATGCGGGCTTGGAACATTCGGGAGGCATGACCGGTCCAGGCGCGCCAAGTGCCGCGACGATGAGGGGGAGCACCGGTGAGGCGTGTTGCCGGCTTCGGGCGTCCTGGCCATCGGAGGGACCCGGAGCCCGCCGGCCCGCCCAGCTCGCTGGAACCGGAACCGCCCAGCTCGCTGGAACCGCCCGCGCCGGTGGGTATGCCCGGCCCGGTGGGCGTACCGCAGCGGCGGACACCCGCCGCTGCGGTCGATCCGCAGGTCCCGGCGGCGCTGCGGGTGGCCGCCGGCTGGTCCTGGCGCCTTCTCATCATCGGAGCGGCGATCTACATCCTGCTGCTGGCGGTCGGCCGGCTCCGTGTCGTGGTGATCCCAGTGATCGCCGGGCTGCTCATCAGCGCGTTGATCCGCCCGATCGCGGCGGCTCTGCGCCGGCACGGGGTGCCGAGGCTCGTGTCGTCCTTCCTGACCATCTTTGGTTTTCTGATCATTGTGGTGGGCGTGGGCGTGGGCGTCGGCTTCAACGCGGCTGATGAGTTCCCCAGTTTGTCCGACCAGGTCAGCAAGGGCGTGGAACAGGTCCGTGACTATTTACAGGACGGACCGCTGCATTTGTCGCAGAAGCAGCTGGACGATTTTACGAACGACATCACCCAGACGTTGGCGAACAACCGAGGCCGCCTTGTCTCGGGAGTGCTCTCCGGGGCCACGGTTGCGGCCGAGGTGGTCACGGGGCTTCTGCTCACACTGTTCTCAACGTTCTTCTTCGTCCACGACGGCGAGCGGATCTGGGACTGGATCGTCACCCGTTTCCCGCCCGAAGGCGAGGAACGGGTGCGCGGCGCGGGCCGGGAGGCATGGGCGACGCTGACCGGATACGTCCGCGGCACCATGTTCGTGGCGCTCGCGGATGCCGCGGGTATCACGATCGGGCTGGTGGTCGTCGGGGTTCCGCTCATCGCCCCGCTGGCCCTGCTGACCTTCCTGGGCGGGTTCATCCCGATCGTCGGAGCGACCGTGGCCGGCGGCGCCGCTGTTCTGGTCACGCTCGTCTCCAACGGCTGGGTGCCGGCTCTGGTCATTTTCGGGGTCGCGCTTGGGGTCCAGCAGGTTGAAGGTCATCTGTTGCAGCCGTTGGTGATGCGGCGGGCCGTGCGTCTGCATCCACTCGCGATCGTGATCTCCCTCGCCGCGGGTGGCGTGCTGGCTGGCATCCCCGGGGCGATCGCGGCCGTGCCGTTTGTCGCCGTGGTCAACCGGGTGGCCGGCTACCTCGCCCGGTCCAGGAGGCAGCCATCGGCTGCCGAGGGTTAGGGCGCCCGGCACCAGGACTGTCCGGCTCGCGCCCCAGGGCCGCGTGCATCCCGGACCGCGCGGCCTGGGTCACCCGGTCAAGGACCGTCCGGTGGACGGGCGCCAGGACGGATGCGCCGCGGGCGTCATCCGGCTGGGGCACTTTTCTCAGATCATCGGAGTGGGTGGGAGTAGCGACGCCCCGGGGCGGGCATCATTTCGTCCCATGCGCGTCCATCTCGGTTCTGACCACGCGGGCTTCCAGCTGAAGACCTCATTGATCACTCGACTGACCGATCTGGGCCACTCGGTTATTGACCATGGGCCTGTCGTCTACGACCCAGACGACGACTACCCGCCATATGTGATCGCGGCCGCCGCGGCCGTCGCCGGCGAACCGGACAGCCTGGGTGTCGTCATCGGTGGTTCCGGCAACGGCGAGGCCATCGCCGCGAACAAGGTCACCAGTGTGCGCGCCGCCCTTGTCTGGAGCACGGAAACCGCTCGGCTCGCCCGGTTGCACAACGACGCGAACATCGCGAGCGTCGGTGCGCGGATGCACAGCGTCTCGGTGGCCACCGGCTTCATCGAGGTGTTCCTCAACACGTCGTTCAGTGCTGAACAGCGTCATGTTCGCCGGCTCACCATGCTCGCGGCCTACGAGCGGTCCGGCGTGGTGCCGGTCGCGTCCGCGCGGCCTGCGCCCTGACCTGGGGTCTTGACCCGGGGCACCGACCTGCCCTCGTTCGGCCGGACGGCGGGAACGAAGAGCGCCCGGCAATAGGGGTGTGGATCAAGGAGTGGGGCTGGGGTGCGTGCATCGCGAGGCGGAGGAGGGAGCCACCCTGGTGTTGGGTGGCGACTGATGACAACGCGGCGAGGTGCGTGCCCCAGCCCCGCGACGCCGCGTCCCCTATTGCCGGTCGCTCGAAGCCGTCGTACGGCCGGGCGGGTCGCCAGGCCTGCCGTCGGACGCGATCTACTGTCGGCGTTGTGCCGGCGGGGCGGTGGCGGGGCCGGTCCAGGACCGCCGCCGAATCACGAGGGTGCGTTCGGCCTCGGCCAGGTCGTCGAGGCCGGGACGGGCGACGTCACGGGCTCGCATGGCCGTTCCCGGCGGCAGCCGGGAACGGCCAGCGCCGACCAGGGCACGCAGCCCGGGATCGTTCGTATCCCGTCGATGACCCGCCCGTTGGTTCTGATCGCTGCCGGAGCCGACTGGGCTCGGTGCGGCCGGCCCGTCGCCTCCGGCGGCTGTCCCGGTAGATCCGATCATCGATCGCTCCTGTTCAGCCGGGGACATCCCGGATCCAGCATGCGCCAGGACGGGGGCGGCTGCCGTGCTGGTACCTGGCGGCTGCCCGCCTGCCCCAGCCCCGCGGCGCCGCGCCCCTGTTGCCGGAGCCTCTTGTCACCGGGCGCTTGTGTCCGCGTGCCGCGCTGTTGCGTTGTTGCGTTGAAGCTTCCGGCCAGTGGTGAACTGGATGTGACGAGGTTCTGCCATGCTTGTTTCGGGTAGATGTCGGGGCGGGACACAACGCGGATCCCGCACGGCGATTTCGTGCCATTGGGTACTGGCCCCGGTATTCCGGCGGTAGCACCGATATCGGCTAGATGATTTGGGGCGGACCTGTTCTGGCTGCCTTGCGTTCTAACGCTGCTGGAGGTGCCCGTGGGTACGAGGGGTTCGGCCAGCAGGTATGATTATGGGCTTTTACGCGCCTGGGCTCTCGGGAGCGCCATGATGACCTGCCGGCAGCTGTCTCAGCCACCCGCCCGCGGCCGGATTCCCGCGGGCTGTGCGCGAACGGACGGCTCGCGGCGGTTCGTGGCTGTGCGTGGCTGTGCGTGTCCGGCACTCTTGGCAAAACGACCGGTTGACAACATACGAACAACAATGGTGTTGGCGGTGGAGGTCGTCGACTATCGAGGGGTGTTGGCGTGGGCGGATTCTCGTGTTGACTTTCGAGTGGCAGCTGTTTGCGGTCATGTCGATTGGTAATCGTTTGACTCTCAAGAGTGATCTGATGTGACGGAGTCCCACGTGTCGGATGTGCGTCGCAGTGACGTGTGGGTGGCGGGCGAAGGAAGCTGGCGTGCCTGCGAGAGGATGCCGGAGGTGTACGTGCCTCAGGCGGGTGCCGACCGGCGTGCGGGCGGGTGCGCTCGCCAGTCGTTGTCTCGAGTACGACGTCCGCCGCGAGATTCCCTCGGGCCGCCGAGTACGCAGGAAGAGCCGTGATCGTGTGCCATTCGGCCTACTGGGTAACCGAGAGTGAGGTTGGGATGGCGGTGGTCGGTTCGGGGATCGCGCCGGGCCCCCGGCGGCGTGCCGGCGGTCGGCCGAGTTTCACACCGTCGAGAAACGGTGTGCCAGCACAATATCCGACGGCGCTGCGAGCATGGTCTATTGCGTGTTACCGGCAGCCCCGGGCAACGCCGTCAAAGGATGGGTGGGCGAATGTACCGATACCTGCTGTCCATCCCGCGTGACCAGTACGTGCCGACAACCTGTTGGCGGCCGAACAATGGGCCCTCGGTTGGCCTTCGCCCGGTGAATAGCGATTCGGCGGCTTCGATCTCACCGGCGTGGCGATGCCGTATCGACCTTTCGGCCGGACTTATTCGGGCGGCACGAGGTGATTCGCGATCGACAGATGATTGTAACCGCCCGTGCCGTTGCCGACGCAGCTTGGGAGTGACTCTTGGACCACGTTCCCGTCAGTATCGTCATCCCCGCCTTCAACGAGGCGCACCGGCTCCCGGAGGCGTTGCCCCGGCTGGTGGCCGTCGTGGGCAAGCTTGCCGGCGCGGAGGTGATCCTTGTTGACGACGGCAGTACCGACCGCACGGCAGAGGTTGCCGAGAAGCTGCTGAGTGACCTGCCGCGAGCGCGTGTCGTGCGGCTTCCGTGGAATTCCGGTAAAGGCACCGCGATCCGTACGGGCGTCGCGATAGCGCGGGGCGCGTCGATCGTGTTCATGGACGCGGACATGGCCTCGGACGTCAACGATCTTCCGCTGCTTCTCGCGGCGCTCCAGGAGGCCGAGGTGGCGTTGGGGTCGCGCCGGATCGGTGACAGCGCGCTACGCACCAGCGGCCGGCGGATGGGGAGCTGGGCGTTCAACCAGATCACCCGTACGCTCGCGGGACTCGACGTCGCGGACACCCAGTGCGGCTTCAAGGCCTTCCGGCATGCTGAGGCGAAGCTGTTGTTCAGCATGTCGCGGTCCACCGGTTTCGGCTTCGATGTCGAGGTTCTCTCAATCGCGCGGTCCATGGGTTACCAGATCGCCGAGGTCCCCGTGCGCTGGTCGGAGATGGCCGGTGGGACCTTCCGTGTCACCAGGCACACCCCGGCGATGCTGGTCGACGTGTTGCGGGCCCGGCGCTACCGGCGGCGCCGCCCCGCCATGCCCACTCCGTTGCGCCTGCGAAGCGGCGAGGCGCAACCGTCGGTGGTCGCGCAGCCGGTGCCCACGCCGGTGCCCACGCCGCTGGCCGCGGTGCGGCGGCCGGCTGTGGCGGCGGCCGGCAGCGACTCCCATCCCGAACTGACGGCGGAGGCATCCCGGGTCCCGGTCGCGCGCGTGATCAGCATGGGCGCGGGCGCTCTGGCGGCGGACGCCTGCGCGGCGGAGAAGCCCGGGTCGGTGAGGAGCGGGGGTGGACGGGACATCGGTCTACAGCCGGCTCCGCGCGAGGTCGTATGAACTGTGCTCGACCGCGCGGTTCGGTTTTCCGGCGGCTGCGATGACGCCGGGGGCGCCGGAGCGGGTGGGCCGGGGGGCGTCACTGAGCCCGCGGCGCGGCGTGCCCGCGCCCGGCGGCCCCGGCCGCACGCCACGGTGGCCCATAGCGGTGATGGCTGCCGGTTTCATCCTACTGTGTCTGCTTCAGGCGCCCGGCAGGATCGCCGCGGATACCAAGATTGACTTGGCGGTGAATCCGCTCCGCTTCCTCGCGGGGAGCACTCATCTGTGGAGTTCGGCCTCGGATTTCGGCCTGTTCCCCAACCAGTACGTCGGCTACCTGTTCCCGATGGGCTCGTTCTTCGCCATCGGGAACGTGCTGGCCCTGCCACCATGGGTCACCCAGCGGCTGTGGATGGCGCTGATCCTGACGGTGGCGGCCTGGGGAGTGATCCGGCTCGCCGATGCGTTGCGTGTCGGTGACCGGGCGTCCCGGGTGGTCGGCGGACTTGCCTACTCCACATCGCCGTTTGTGCTGGGAAAGATCGGCTCGAGTTCCGTCGCGCTGACGGGGAGCGCGATGCTGCCGTGGATGGTCTTGCCGCTTGTGCTCGCGATGCGGCGGGATGCGCCCGGATCACTCCCGCGGTTGTCGCCGCGGCGGGCCGCGGCGCTGTCCGGTCTTGCGATCTTCGCTACCGGCGGCGTCAACGCGAGTGTCATCCTGGACGTTCTGCTGTGTCCGGCTGTCGGGCTCATCCTGGCCGGGACCGACCGGCGTGCCTGGGCGCTGCGGGGCTGGTGGGTCCTGGCGGTGTTGCTGGCGACCGGCTGGTGGGTCCTGGCGCTGGGTGTGCAGAGGCGGTATGGGCTCAATTTTCTTCCCTATACCGAGACCGCCGGCATCACGACCGCCACGACATCGGTCGGCGAGGCTTTGCGGGGTGCCAGCGACTGGATGGCCTACCTGCGCCTGCCGAGCCCGTGGCTGCCCGCGGCGTCCGAGTACGTCACCACCGCCGCGGCGGTGATCGGGTCAGGCCTGGTCGCGGCGCTCGGTGTCTGGGGGCTTGCCCGCGCCGATCTGCCGTCCCGGCACTTTCTGGTGTTCACGTTCGGGATCGGAGTCGTTGCTGTCTGCGCCGCTTACCCCGGGCAGCCGGGAAGCCCGCTGGCTGGTACGGTCCGTGACCTTCTCGGCAGCCCGTTCGGCTTTCTCCGTAATGTGTACAAGTTCCAGCCGGTGATCCGGCTGCCGATGGCACTCGGCCTCGCCCATGCCCTGTCCGTCGCGGCCTCATGGCGGCTTCCCGACCGGGCCGCCGGTGCCGCCGGTGCCGGCGGGGCTGGCGGGATCGCCCGGCGGAGTGCCGGCACCGGCGGGCGTGGCAGGGGGACCGGGCGGCGGGCTGGCCGGGCCGCGGTCGTCATCGCCACCGCCGCTTGTGTGATCATGGGAATGACCCCCGCGCTCGCGGGCACGATGACCCCCGCTGGATCGTTTCGTGAGGTTCCGGGTTACTGGGGGCAGGCCGCGGACTGGCTGGCGCGCAATCCGGCCGGCGGCCGGACCCTGGTGCTGCCGGGGACGGCGTTCGGCGAGTACGACTGGGGCCGCCCGCTGGACGAGCCGATGCAGTGGTTGGCACGGACACCCTGGGGGGTACGCAGCCTGGTCCCGCTCGGCGGGGTCGGAGTTACCCGGTGGATGGACGGGATCGAACGCCAACTCACGCTCGGGTCAGCGCCAGGGCTTGCCGAGGCGCTGGCCCGAGCCGGGGTCGGACAGGTGCTTGTCCGTAATGACCTGCAGAACAAGGACTGGGACGTGCCGCCGTCATCCGAGCAGATCGACCGCGCGCTGAGCGGGTCCGGGCTGCGACAGAGCGCGGTGTTCGGCCCGATGCTCCCGGCTCGTTCCGCGGCGAAGGCCAGGCTGGTTCCGGCACTGCGCAATCCGGGCCTGCGGGTGCCCGCGCTGCAGGTGTGGACGCTTCCCGGTGGTGCCAGTCCGGTGCGGGCGTACCCGGCTGACACGGCTCTGATCGTCTCCGGCGGTGCCGAGGCGACCGTGGCGATGGCGGCGCAGCGGATCCTGCCCGACCAGGCTGTCGTGCTGGCCAGTGACCTGGCCGATCTCGGTGGGCACAGCGCTGTCTCGCTCGCGTCCGCCGTCGGTGTCGCGGGCGCCGCCGGCAGCGCTGATGCCGCCGGCGGTGCTGATGCCGTCGGCAGCGCTGATGCCGTTGCTGGTGATGCCGCTGCCCGTCGCGGCGCCATGGCTGATTCCGCTCCCACTGTGGATGACCCGGCCGCGGCCGAGGTCGTCGGTCCACAGAGCACCTGGGTGGTGACTGATACCTTCACTCGCCGTGACAACCGGTTCGGGCTCGTCCACGGCGGCCAGTCCTACGTCCTCGGTCCGCATGAGTACGCCGCCGGCGCCGCGGGGCCGCCCGCTCAGTGGACCGACCGGCCGGTGGCCGGGCATCAGACGACGGCCGGCTACGTCGGTGGGATGTCGGTCACCGCGTCGTCGTACGGCTTCGAACTGGTGGCCGCGACCGATCTGGCACCAGCCAACGCCGTGGACGGTGATCCCGGCACCGCATGGCAGAGCGTCAGAGACGACAAAGGCTCGGTCGGGCAGTGGCTGCAGGTCGATGTCGCGAGGATGATCGAGGTGCCGGCATTGACGGTGCAACTACTCGCGGAGAGCCAGGCTCGCCCGGCTGTGCGTGCGCTGAGGGTAACCACACAGGCCGGTTCGGTCGTGACCCCGGTCGAGCCGATCGAAGCCGCCCAGCGGCTTGCGGTACCCGCCGGCCCGACCCGGTGGTTCCGGATCAGCTTCGAACAGGTCAGCGGGGATGGCGACCCTTTTCTGGGCGCGGGAATCCGCGAGCTGACGATTCCCGGGATCACGTTTCAGCGGTATCTGCAGACACCCTTCGACGCGGCGCTGCTGTTCTCCGGGGCGAATTCCGGGCGCATCGTCTATGCGTTCACCCGGAACCGGGCCGATTCGTCCCAACCGTTCGAGGACGATGAGGAACGGCAGCTCAGCCGGCGTTTTGATGTACCACGGCCCATCGGCCTCACCGTCCGGGGCACGGTGGTCGCAAGCTCGGCCCAGCCGGAAAAGCGGGCGTTGGCTCTTCCCTGCGGATCGGGTCCGTTCGTCACCATTGACGGGCAGCGGTACGCCACCCGGCTCGATGCCTCGCGGGAGGACATCGAGGCGTCCCGGCCCGTCAGGATGGCTCTGTGCACCGATGGCGGCACGGTCTCCCTGAGCGTTGGCCCGCATCTGCTGACGACCGCACCCGGTGCGGCACCGTTCGCCGTCGACTCCATCACGCTCGCCTCCGCCGTCGCCGCATCGCCTCCGCCGTCGCCCGTCCGGACCACCCGCATCACCGGTTGGACGCCGGAGCGCCGCACGGTCGAGATCGCGGCGGGGGAGCGCAGCTACCTTGCTGTCCGGGAGAACGCCAACGCGTCGTGGACGGCGACCATGAACGGGGTGTCGCTTCGGGCGATCAGGCTGGATGGCTGGCAGCAGGGCTGGATCATTCCAGCGGGCGCGGCCGGGAAGATCGTTATTAGGAACCTCCCCGGCCAGGCCTACCGTCGTGATCTTGGTGCTGGCATGGCCATGGTCGCTGGGCTGGCCGCGTTGGCGGTGTTCCCGAGCGTTGGGCGCAGGCGGGCCGGCCGGGTATCACGCCGGTGGGGCGCTGGTAGGCGCGTCCGCCGCCAGCCGGTTGAGCAAGCGCACGGTCAGCTCCGCTACGGCGTCATGCTGGCCGGCATGTGCGCGGTTATGTTGGTCGCCGGCCCTGCCGCGCTTGTGGTCCCGGCGCTCGTGGCAGTCGCTCGGCGTTCGTCGACAGGGCTGTCCTGGCTTGCCGCTGGCTGCGTGGGCGTCGCCACGGCCGTGGTGACGCTGACGCCCGGCAGCCTTCCCGGGTCTGGCCGGGGGGCCTTTGGCTGGCAGGTCCAGCTGTGCGGCGCCGCCGCGTTGGGGTGTGTACTGGCTTCCGTGGCCGTCCACCGTGGCGCGCGGCCAGCCGGTCTTGTCCCGGCGCCCGTCCCCGGCCCGATGGATCGCGGGTAGTGGGATCAGCACGGTCCATCACCCAGCCCGCGGGCCCGGAGCGCCGGGCTTCGCCGAACAGCGCATGGTGGTGATCGGCTGGTGGAGCCGGGCGATTGATTGTTCATTGTGTTATAGTTAGCTGTCAATTGTTATTTTTGCGTTTGATCGTGTTTTGTGGTGTAGTTTGGCCGGAAGTCCCGAAAGGCATTGCCGGTTATCGCACTATCGGTTTCCGGCGTGCGTTCGGGTGACAGGCGAGACGCCCGCCGCTGTTCCGAGCTGGATCCCAGCGGCAGGCGTGAGGATGGGAAACCGGTGCGGGTGGGGTGTGCCGTGGGGACATTTCACCGCTGGGCCGTTTTTCGAGCGGGCCAGGCGGGCAAGCCGAAGGAAGGTGTCAGCATCGACTCCCGCGCGATGCGACGGCCCACGTCGCTTCCGGAATCAGTTGTCCCGCCGCTTCCGCACCCCCGATCCGGATCACTGCTGTCCCACTCGTTGGGGCTGTTTGCCACTGGCGAGGCCAGGGTGGGATCGGCGGACCGTGTGCGGGAACGGCCTTTTTCGGTGCTGGAAGATTTGATCATGGCATCGGATCGCCGCTCCGCGCCGATCTCGCTGGGAATGATCGCCCGCACCCGGGCGGCCATCGACCCCGAGAGCCTGCGGGCGGCGGTGCACAGTGTCCTGGCCCGACATCCCATGGCACGCGCCCGGTTGCGGACGGGTCCGTCCGGCCGCCGATGGTGGTTTCCGGATGCCTCGACCGACGACGCGGCGGTAGCGACGGTGGCGGTACTGACCGGTGACGACGGCGATGATGTGTGGGCGCAGTTCGCGGATCTCTGTTCGCGCCCGTTCGACCTGGCCGCGGCACCCCCGCTACGGGTGCTGCACATGCGGCTTCCCGGCGGCGACGCGGTGGCGCTCGCTGCGCATCACGTCGCTCTGGACGGGCTGAGCGTGGCGACGTTGTTGCGGGCGATCCTGGAGCTCAGCGCGCCGTCGAGCGACGTACCGGAGATGGCTCCCCAAGCGGGAGGGCCGACAGCGAAGGCGGCCGAGCGGGCTGTCGCGAACCCCGTCCGCCCGGCTGACTGCCGCCCGGCCGCCGCCGGGCCGGGCCGCCCGGCCCGCGGGCGTCTGCCCGATCTCGCGGTGCCGCGGCAGTGGTTGCCCGGCCGGGTTGCCGTCACAGCCGCTCGGCGGACCCGCCATGACCGCGCTCTCGCCGAGCGTCATCACCCGACGTATGGCGTGCACAGCGAGACACTTCCCGTCCCGAAGCCCCGTCAGTCCACCTGCGGCGGGTCGGCGGCGACCGTCAATGATCTTTTGCTCGCCGCTGCCCAGGCCGCGGTGGAGCGCTGGAACAGCGCGGCTGGGCGGGCGACCGGGACGCTGCGGATGCGAATGCCGATCAACATCCGGGAGCGGGATGGGGATGTCGCGCTCGGCAACCACACGGGCGAGGCGGTGATAGCCACGACGTCCCGGGAGCGTCAGCGTCCCGACATCCTGCTGGCCGCGGTACGCAGGCAGACCGTAGCCAGCAAGGCGGCAGATCGGCCGGCGGGCGCCAGGGTCCCAGCCGGCGTTGTGGCCAGCCTGCCAGGCCCGGTGCGCCATGCGCTCCTGCGCGTCGCCGTGGCCCTGGCTCGGCCGCTGCTGATGCCGGCGGCCAGCGTGACGAATCTCGGCCGGATGCCCGACCTGCCGGCAGCGGGCACCGCTGGCCCACAGGTCACGTCGTTTCACTTCGCGGCGTTCGCCGGTATGCCGCAGGGGCTGGTAATCACCGCGGTTGGTTACGGCGATGAGCTGTATCTGACATTCTGCTACCACCGTGACTTATTTGATCTATATGCGGTGCGGCGCTTCGCCGCCCTGTACCGGACGGCGCTCGGTGAGCTGAGCTGATCGACTCGTGTGGGCTGATCGACCCGTGTGGCCGGCCCGGTCGGCGACACGCCGCTCACCAGCCCGTCAGAAGGATGAGGACGCTCCGGCAACAGGACTGTCCGCTTGCACGGCATCGGGAAGCGCGCAGCGGACCGCGGCGATCAGCAGGTCCTCCCCGGTCGCGGTTCGCACCTCGATCGGGCCGGTGACACCGGCCCGATCGAGTGCGGCACGTGCGTCGGCGGGCCCCGCACCGTAGAGGACCGCGACCGCGCGGTCGAAGCCGTCCCCGGCCCGGCCTGTGCCGCTCTGGCAGGGCTCGTCGCGGTCGGGGACATTGCGGTAGATCAGGTCGGTACGGCGCAGGGCTGGTAGCGCCTGGGTCGACGGCAGCGGGAACTCCGCACGGGTGACCAGCAGGTCAGCGCGTCGTGACTCGCGCGGGTGACGGCCGGGCGCACGGCTGCTCAGCCTGTCGATCTCGGTGGTCACCACGCGGGCGAGCAGCTCGGCGGTGGCGTCCCAGGAGAAGCACGCGGCCCACGCACGCGCCCGGTCACGCCAGCGGGCCGCCGTGACCGGGTCCGCGAGCGCGGAGAGCGCCATGTCGATCGTGGGTCCGAGCCCATCGGCATCGTCCGCCAACCAGCCGGTATGGCCATGGCGGACGGCATCGCGCAGCCCGGGTACCCGGAATGCCACCGCCGGTACGCCATGGGCGTTGGCCTCCAGCACGGACAGGCCCCATCCTTCGCCATGGGACGGATTGACGGTCAACCAGGCCGTGGAGAGCAGCTGGTCCCGTTGCCTGTCCTCCACGTAGCCATGCCAGCGCACAACGTCGTCGCCGAGACCGAGCCCGGCCGCGTGCCGGCCGAGGCGTTCCCGGTCCGGTCCGTCGCCGACCAGGTCGACGACCAGCCCGGGGTGGGCTGCGCGAAGCGCGGGAAGGGCGTCCAGCAGCAGATGCAGTCGTTTGTGCGGGACGAGCCGGCCCACGCAGACGATGGTCGGCCGGTCAGCGGGCCGGCTCGGCCCGTCATCCCGGGGCGTATCGACACCGCCGGGCACGATGAAACGCGGCCCGCGCAGCCTCAGGATCTCCCACGCTTCGTCCCGCGTCGAGGGTGACACGACGGCCACCGGACACCGCCGGTACACCCACCGGCTGCCCGGGGTCTCCAGGAGCTGTCCGATCCTGGCCACCGGCGCCGGGAAGTAGAGCGGGAACTGGCGCTGGTGGACGTGGTGCAGAATCTGGACGACCGGGGTGGCCGGCAGCACCAGCGGACTGAAGAACGGGATGCCGTTCTGGCAGTCCACCACCGCGTCGATGCTGTGCCGGTCACGGAGAAGGCGAGCCAGCGTGGCTGGATACACCCCGAACGTCCCGCCTGAGCGGTTGATGGTGATACCCCGTACGATCTGCGATCGTCGTGTGCCGGCCGGGCGGGAGGTGAGCAGGCTCACCCGCGCGCCGGCCGCGGCGAACCGTTCCGCGACCGATTGGCAGTACAGCTCGGCGCCGCCGGCCTGGGGGTGTTCAAGGTCACGCCAGTTGAGAAACACCACGTGGCGCCCGGCGAGCGCATCCAGCTGCCGGCCCAGGCCGCCCGCGGGTGCCGCAATTGCGGGCATCCGGTTTACTCCCTTCAGCTGGGCTCCCAGCTTGCCCTGTTGTTTTCGGCACAGTCCGGCCGCGCCGCCGCGCACGCAGCACGCCATACTCCGCGCGACGATGGTGCCAGATCGCCGGTACCCGATGCCGGCCGGGTGTGGCGTTGGCCTACGGTGGGTAGACGACGCTCGGGAAATGGCGGCAAAACGTCGGCACCGGGCCGGGCACCAAAGTGTGCGGGAGGAAGGTGGATGGCGATCGCCGGGCGTGGGCTGTTTGCGCGGGTGCTCTCCGGCCCTGGGTCGCTCGCGGTTGCCGGGGTTGCCGTCAATGGCGGAAATCTCCTGGCCAATCTGGTGCTTGCGCGCGTACTCAATGCCACCGGTTACGGTGCGCTGGTCGTTCAGACCGGAATTTTCCTGATACTTTCGATGGGCGGCTCGGCGTTGCAGGTCGCGGTGGTGCGGCGGGGCATACCCGGTTCCGGTGACAGCCAGCACGCGCGCGGTTTCTGGATTCACCGGCTGCGTGTTGTCTGCGCTGTCGCGGCTGCCGTCACCTGCGTACTCGGTCTGTTGGCAGACGGGCCGGTTGCCGCGATCCTGTCTTATCCGCATCCCTTCGCGATTGCCGAGGCAATTGCGGCGGCAGCGATTTGGGTCTCACTTTCGGTTGAGCGCGGACTATTGCAGGCGGGTCGTGCCTACCAGGAGCTCGCCGGCAACTTCGTACTTGAGGGCATTGGCCGAATCGTCGTTACCATTGCCCTGGTGTTCGCCGGATTCGGAGTCAACGGCGCGGGCCTTGGGCTGATTGTCGGTGTGTTGTGTGCCGCTGAACACGCCCGTCGGCGTACGGCCCTGAGCGCGCATGGCAGGCATGAACTGCCGGGCCCCCGATCCGTGCCCGCGGATGGGGGTCGCCGGCGGGCCAGCGGCCAACGGGTGCGTACCAGGCACGCTCTCCGGCGCGACACGATAACCGCGCTCGGGGCGCTCGTGCCGCTGGCGATGCTGCAGAACATGGATGTGGTCATCGTCGGCTGGCTCAACCCCGCCGAGGCCGGGGCGTACGCGGCTATCGCGACCGCCTGCAAGGTGCCGGTGTTCATCGGCCTGGCGGTCGCGAACTTCCTGCTTCCGGAGGCGGCCCAACGCCGGCAGCGCGGCCGTCCCGCCACGGCGGCCCTGCTCGCGGCGGTGGGTTGGGTGGTCGCCCCCGGCCTGCTGCTGGTGGGGCTGGGCGCGGTCGTGGCCGCCCCCATGCTTTCGGTCGTCTTCGGCCCGCACCTGATCGCGGGCGCGCCCGCGCTGTGGGTTCTGGCGCTCGCCATGACCTGTCTCGCCGTGACGCTGCTGTTCACCAACTACCTGCTGGGGGCCGGCCAGCAGAAGGTGGTGGGCGTGCTCGCGGCCGGTACGGTCATCACCGGCGCCGCCTTGGCCGCGGCCGGCGGCGACCTGTTCGCCACGGCGGTTGCCGCGCTCGTCTGCCAGGCGGTGACCGCGTCCATGACCGGTTTCATGATGCTGCGGGCACACCGGCCGGCAGCGTCGGATCTGAGCGTCCCGGTCGCGGCACAGCGGCCGGCCGGGCCTGCTACCCACCAGCCGGTCGCGGATCCCGGGCTGCCGACGCAACGCCCGCCGCGGTCCGCGGCACTGTCCAGCAGCTCTCGCGCCGAGCGGTAGCTCACCTCGCCGTTTTTTTGGTCCGGAGCATCCATGGCACGGTCTTCATCGGAGACTAGGAGCCATGCGTCGGAAATCCGCGTCGGGGGACTATCCGCCCGCGCCCAGGGATGTATCCGGCGACGCCGCTCAGAATATCGGGCCGGGTGGCGGCATCGACCGGGCCGCGGGTGGTCACGGGCTCGCCGTGGCAGCTGGGGAGCGGGCCGCGCCGTGGCCCATGCCGGCGGCGGATCTGACTGGTGGTGCTGTCCCGGGCCCCGTCCCGGCAGCGGTGCCGGCGGCGCCGGAAACCGGCCGGGGCGGGGCCCGGGGGAGGCACCGGGGCGCGACCCGCCGCCGGGTCGTGGTCGGTGCCGCCGCGAGTGGTCTCGGTGCCCTCGCGGCTACGGGCCTGGCAAAACTACTGGGTGGGCCACGGCCGGCCACTCCGTCCGACGCGCTCGTGTTGTTCGGCGCGCCCGGCAGCTTCGGGGACCGTGCCGGGGACACCCAGCTTGCGACAGTCGGTGTTGCGGGCTGGGGCTTTGGTCCCGGCCAGGCCGCCTATATGTCCACGGTCACATCCGATGGGACGGTGTTCACCGCTACCACGCCCTTCTCGGACAACCAGGCACAGCCGACCGGGACGGGCATGGAGCTCGCGGTGTTCGAGCCGGCTTCGGTGAGTTTCACCCGGCTGGTCATACCGTCGAGCACTGGGCGGACGGAGCTGCCGCGGGCCGAAACGAGGTTCCGCGGCGTTGGCGGAGCCGACGTGGCCGACGTGGCCGTGATCGGTGCGGGTCCGGACGAACGGGTGATGTTCGTATCGGCCATGCCTTATTTCGGGTGGGACACGGCTGTCTACGGGGAGCTGCCCACGCTCGGGCAGATCCGCCGCCCGGCGCGGGGCGGATCGTGGCGTTACGACCCGGCCCATTCGTGGACGACGGACCAGCTGGCCGCGACCGCGCCGCCGGAAACGTCGGGAAGGGCCTTTCCGCGTGAGGCCAGGGGCGAACCGCGATCGCCCCGTGGCCCGGCGGCGATCAGCAAGCTGCCGGCCAGCGGTCATCTGGTGATCGCGCAGTACTTCGGCGCTGGGAGCCTCGGCACGGAGCAAGGCGCGTTGCTGGTCGTCGACACCGCGGGCCGGGTACGCGCCAGCTGGCAGTACCCCGAGACCCACGTCTTCGGTATACCGGTGGTGGTGAGCCCCCGCGAGGTTGTCGCTGATCCTACCAGCAGGGCCGGCGATGAACGGTTTGTGCTGATCAGCGATTGCCGGACAGCGGACAACCGGGTCGTTTCGTTTCCCATCCAGGAGTTCTCCTACGCCGCGGGCACCGGGAGCCGGGCAGCCGGGAGAATCACTCCGCGCAGCCTCCCGATACGTGCCGCGGTGGACAACTCCCGGATGGAGACCGCCTGCTTCGACGGGAACGGCACCCTGTACGTTGCCCGTACCAGGGCGGACGGACTGCGTGCCGCCACCCTCGCGGTCTATCCCAAGATCGGCAGTGAGCGCGGCCTGGTCAGCCGCACGCCGACGGTCGACGGCTGGCCGGCGCAAAGCTGGGGAGCGCTGAACCCGCCCGAGTACTTCGTCGCGGGCACCGGCGAGGGCGGCCTCATCCGCAGCATCGTCTTCGATCCGGCCAGCGGGGCGGTTGTGCTCGCCGGGCTCGACGGTACGGTGCAGGTCATCCGGCCGTCGGGCCAGGGACGGCACATGACCTTCGTGGTGGGCCGGCCGGTGGATATCGGCCTGCGCGGCCTGCGCGGCCCCTCCACCCGCTACATCGGTGTCCGGCGAGGCGCTGTCGACGCGCACCGCGGAGTGATGTGGCTCCCCGTCAACCAGCTGGTGCTCGACGCCATCCCCTGGCCGTATCCACCGTTCAAGCTCGACCAGTGGCTGATGCGTGTCGACCTGCGTGCCGTACTGCCCTGAGAGCGACCTGCCGGAGCCTCTCACAGGCTCCGGCAATAGGGCGTTCGATCAGGAAGCGGCGCCCGGGTGGATGGATCGCGAGGCGGCGGAGGGAGCCACCGGAGGTGGTGGGTGGCGACCGACGAGCCGGGGTACCCGTGCATCGCGCGGCGATGGACGGGGAGCGATGACGCGAGATGCCTGCCCTGGCCCCGCGAGGGCGCGTCCCCTATTGCCGGTCGCTCCAAACCTGGTCAGGACGTGATGTCACGGTGCCTGAACAGCCCGGCGGCGACCACCACGGCCGCCGCGCAGAAGAGGAGAATCCGGCCGCCGGCCGCGGCGTAGGTGATGTGATACCCGTGCGCGCCCGCGGCGAAGGTGTCCATGAGCCGCGCGGGCAACCAGGTCGCCGCCGGGCTCCAGATGCGCGATACCAGCATCTCCAGCGGCAGGGCGTAGGCAAGGCCCACCGACACCGCCGCGGCGGGGGAACGGAACACGACCCCCGCCAGGACGCCGATGGTCGCGTATCCCAGGGATGCCATGAGCACGTTCAGGTATCCCTTGCCGATTTCGACCAGACCAGCGCTGCTGTGCCAGGCCGCGGTACTCACGCCCGTCGCGGGCGCGATCGCGAACGACATGGCGGCGGCCACCGCCATCGCCGCGGTGACCATCACAGCGACGAAAGCCGCCAGCGCAAGGCATTTGCCCGCGAGCAGGCGAAGCCGGTGGGGATAGGCTATGAGCTGATTACGCAGCGTCCCATGGGTGAAGTCGGAGCCGATCACGGCGGCGGTGACCGCGAGGGCCATCACCCCGAGCAGGATGCTGACGGCCTCCAGCCCCTGCATGACCCCGTCCGCAGCGGCCAGCGCGGTTGCCGTGACGGGCACGCCGTCGTAATCGCTGTGCCCGACCGACAGCATGGTCAATACCGCGCCGAGCGCTGCCACGGCGGCGATGGCCGCGAGCGTGCCGAAGAAGAATCGAGGGCGGCCGATCTTGACCCACTCGGCTCGGAACATCGGCGTCATGAAACACGTCCAGGGATGTCCTGGGCCGGCACGCGGGGTGAGTGGAAGCCGACCGAGGCATCCGGTGAACTGCGGCTACGCGGGATCAGATCCCCGTCGACCCCGCCGGTCGCCACCAGAAAGGTCTCCTCCAGCGTGGGCCGGTACGCGGTCAGCGCGCGCAGCGTGATCCCCGCTTTCATAGCGATCTTATTGAGGTTCGCGGCCACCGCCTCGGGGGCGTGCACGCTCACTGACTCGGTCGAGGGCTCCGGCGGATCCACCCGCAGGCCGTGGTCGCGCAGCAGAGCGGCGAGGCGTTCGGTGTCTCCCGCATGCTCAGGCGTCAGCACGAGCCGTGGATCCTCGGCGGCCAACAGGTCGGTCACATGCCCCTGGAAGAGCAGCCGGCCGGTCCGGATCATGACCAGATGGTCACAGATCTGCTCGACCTCTGACAGCAGGTGGCTGGAAACGAAAACCGTCATCCGTGCCCCGGCGAGGTCCTTCAGCAGGCTTCTGATCTCACGGATGCCCGCTGGGTCCAGCCCGTTGGTCGGTTCGTCGAGGATCAGGAGCTCGGGGCCGGGCAACAGCGCGGCGGCAATTCCCAGTCGCTGTTTCATGCCCAGCGAGTAGAGGGAGAACCGGTCGTCGGCCCGGCTGGTCAGGCCGACCGTGTCCAACGTCTCGGCGACCCGTTCCGGGCCGAGCCGGCGCAGGCGGGCCAGCAGCAGCAGATTGGCGCGCCCGGTGAGCCCGGGGTGGAAGGTCGGCCCCTCGATCATCGCGCCGACCCGGGACAGATAGCCCGCGGGGCTGCCGACAGGGTGCCCGAGCACGAAACCGTGGCCGCCAGTGGGGCGGATCAGCCCGAGCAGCATCCGCAGCGTGGTCGTCTTACCGGCTCCGTTCGGCCCGACGAAGCCCGACAACGCCCCGGTGGGAACATGCAGGTTGATCCGGTCCACGG
>NZ_CAKJTO010000034.1:0-46028 GCF_917627405.1 Protofrankia sp. Cj5 | reverse complement strand
TCAGAGCGTGTGTGAGATCGGGCTTTCGATCAGTGAGCCGCGTCCAGGCGCCGCCTGGCAAGGCGGCAGGCCGAAGCGATACCGGATGAGTTGTCTCGGTGTGGCCGACAACGCGGCCAGGGGGCACCTGGACGCGGCAAGCCGGAATGACGATCTCACACGCGCTCTCAGCGGGTGCTGACGCGGGGCCGCAGCCAGGCGACGGTCTGGCCCAGACCGTCATCAAGATGAACCCGCGGCTGCCACCCGACCAGCCGCCGTGCCTTGCTGATATCGAGCTCGATCCGCTGGAGCTCCCCGGGACGGGACGGGGCGAACTCCGGGACGTCGGCCACCCCGATGATCCCCGCGATTCTGCTGTGCAGCTCCCGGACGGCCGTCTGGGTAGCGGTCCCGATGTTGAGCCGTTCGCCGTCGGCCGCCGCCGCCGAGACCGAGCGGGCGAACGCGTCCGCGACATCACCGACGAAGACATAATCACGGGTGGTCAAACCATCACCGAAAATAACGGTCGGCCGCCCCTCGAGCATCGCCGTCCCGAAGATCGCTACCACACCGGCCTCGCCGTGCGGATCCTGGCGTGGCCCGTAGACGTTGCCAAGCGCCAGCGCGGTCGTCCCCAGGCCGTAGGTCGATCGATACACGGACAGGTACAGCTCGCCAGCGGCCTTCCCAGCCGCGTACGGCGACTCGGGAGCCACCGCGGCGGTCTCGTCGACCGGCAGCCGCCGGGGCGTCCCGTAGATCGAACCACCGGACGATGTATGGACGAACTTCGCGACGCCGGCCCGCCGGCTCGCCTCCAGCATGTTGATCGTTCCAAGCACGTTCAGGCGGGCATCAAGAAGTGGGTCCCTGATACTCACCCGCACATCGATCTGCGCCGCCAGATGCAACACCGCATCCGGGCGAACGCGCCCCACCATATCCACCACTTCAGGCGAGGTGATATCGATCTTCTCGAACGAAAACCGGACATCACCGGAGGCCTGGGCCAGGTTCTCAAGGCGTCCGGTGGACAAATCGTCGATTCCGACGACGTCGTGGCCATCAGCCAGCATACGGTCCGTAACCGTGGAGCCGATAAAACCAGCCGCGCCAGAGACAAGAATACGCACGGCACCACAGCCTAACCACTACGGACTGAACATCAGCGGACAGGCGCCCTACTCGGCGCGAAACTCCGACCTGGCCGCGTCGGCTCTCGCGGCCCGCAAACGCTCCAGTACACTCCTGCGCAGGGCGTCGGGAGCTCGCTCACCCCCGCATCCGCGGGCTACCAGGAGCTTCACCTCGTGCTCCACGCCGAACTGGCGAAGACACGGGGAACATTCGTCCAGATGTGAACGAATCAGATACTTGTGATCAAAATCGATCTCACCGTCGAGATACAGATAGACGGCTTCCAGCACCTTCCGGCAGTCGACAGCATGCGGGTCACCACAGGTCACAATCCACCGCCATCGCCTTCGGAGCGGCCGGCACGCACCAAGCCCCGCTCGTGGGCATAGTGCTCGAGCGAAGTACGCAGGCTGCGGCGGCCGCGGTGCAGGCGGGACATCACGGTACCTATCGGGGTACCCATAATCTCCGCGATCTCCTTATAGGCGAAGCCCTCGACATCCGCAAGGTAGACCGCAATCCGGAAATCCTCGGGCAGCGCCTGGAGGGCCTCCTTGATATCGCTGTCCGGCAGATGCTCCAACGCCTCGGTCTCAGCACTCTTGAGCCCGCTGGACGTATGCGACTCCGCGTCGGCCAGCTGCCAGTCCTCGACCTGCTCGGTCGGGCTCTGCAACGGCTGGCGCTGCCGCTTGCGATAGGTGTTGATGAACGTGTTCGTCAGGATGCGGTACAACCAGGCCTTGAGGTTCGTACCCTCCTGAAACTGATGAAAAGCCGCAAAGGCCTTGACAAAGGTCTCCTGAACCAGATCCTCGGCATCGGCAGGGTTCCGCGTCATGCGCAGCGCCGCCGCATAGAGCTGATCGAGAAAAGGCAGGGCGTCTTGCTCGAAACGGCTGGCCCGCTCTTCGGCAGTCTCTTCGACCAGGACCACTCCCTCGTACCTCGGGTCGTCCGCGGGGCGCCGGCTGACAGGCACACAGCCGACCATTGAAACGGACGATACCTTGCCGGGTGCGGTCACGCGGGCGGAAAAACCACCGAGGGAACCAACGGCCGGCGCGCTGCGACAACGGCCGGGATCGCTCCCGTCCCCGGCGCGCGGCCGCGCGGGGACGACCGGTACCGGCACGGCGCCGCCGATACCGGGGGTGATGCCGGGGCCGGTACCGGACACCGGCCCACTCGCGAACTGAGCAGTCATCAAACCTCCGAGTGGATGTCCCCGCCGACGGGGAACGACGCGACCGCTCGGGGACGAAATGCCCCGGTGAGCAGGCTGTTCGCGTCGACGGCCCGAAGTGCCTTGTAGGTTGCGTAACCGTCCGGCCGGGCGCCGGGATTCCCGCCAGCCGGGCCGGGCCGAGGGCCGCCGTACCAACGGACCACCGCCGAGGCGGCGTGCGGGCCGGCCAGCCCCGATCCCGTGACGCCTCCCGTACGGGCAACAAAACATGGACAGGACAGCCAACACGGCACCATGCATTCAACTACTAATACCACACAAAAACACTACAAAACCACATCCGCGGGCGCGGCGGGAAACCCGTGGCACCCGCTCGCCGGCTATCTCCAGCAAGGGCACGCCGGGAGGGGATCCACCAGCCACGGTCATCGCCGTGACAGATATGCCACTGTTGATCATTCACATCTGTCAGACTTCCCGGGAATCCGTGTGACGTGTTTCGCATCTTCCCCCTTCGAAGGGTAGGAAAGGTCCATGCTGCCCCGCCTCGACGCCGAGCCAGATCAGCCGCGCGGACGAACCACGACCCTCGTCTATGAGGCGCCCGCGGACAGCGATGATCCGTACTGGGCGTTCTACGAGGATGTCGCCGCAACTCAGCTGGCCAGCTGGCTGCCAACGGCACAGATCCGGGTGCTGGACGTCTCCGGCCCACGGACGCGGTTCGCGCGCCAAATGGTCGCGGCCGGGCACGACGTCGTGCGGGTCGTCCCCTCGGTGGACCGGCCGAGCCCCGTGCACGGCCGGGAGCAACTGGGCGGGCCCGCCACCGACCAGGGCAGGTTCCTTCAGGTCGCGGGCGATTCCCGCTCTCTCGACTGGTTCGCTCCGGCAAGTTTCGACGCTGTCCTCGCCGAAGGGCGGACGCTGTCGTTCTGCCTGGCGACCGAGACGACCCTGGAAGAGATCTACCGGATGCTGCGCCCCGGCGGGCGGCTGCTGCTGTGTGTCGACTCGCTGTTGCTCGGCCTTGCCCGCCTCGCCGAACAGCACCGCTGGGCCGAGCTGTCGGACGTGCCGCGGGCTGATGTCGTCCTCGTCCCCGCTGAGGACGGCTCCATCACCCGCTGTTTCTGGCCAGAGGAGCTGCACGCGCTGCTGACCAGCGCGGGCCTGGACGTCGACTGGATCCGGCCGCGAACGGTGCTGTCCGCCGAAGCGGTGACGCGCGCCGTCGCCTCGGATGTGTCCTGCTTCCCCACCCTCGTCCGGACCGAAGTCGAGCTCTCCGCCGAACGCGAGGGCGAGTCCATCGGCATCCACCTTGTCGCCAGCGCCCGCCGCCCCGGCTGACAAAGATCATCCCCAGGGCTTCGGGCACGGCGCCGGCAGCCGCTATCCGCGGGAGGTGGCGTGCGGCATGCTGAGGTGATGACCGCCACCACGGACGTGCCCATCGACCCCTGGCCGGCGCCCAGCGTGGATCGACCGGTCGACGCGACCGTGATGATGCCCGGCTCGAAGTCCGCAACCAACAGAGCGCTGGTGCTGGCGGCGATCTCGGACGGCACGAGCCGGCTGCGCCGGCCCCTACGATCACGTGACACGTTGCTCATGGCCGCCGCGCTCCGCCGGCTCGGGGCTGCTGTCGTCGACGACCACGGCGACTGGGTAGTCCATGGTGAGCTCCCGCTGCGGGCGGCCCAGGGCGCTCTGATCGACTGCGGCAACGCCGGCACCGTCGCCCGGTTCACCCCGGCGCTGGCCACGCTTGCCCACGGCGACCTGGTATTCGACGGCGACCCGCACATGCGTGAACGTCCGCTCGGCCCGCTGCTTGACGCGTTGCGGGCACTCGGCGCGCGCATCGACGGCGACCGGATGCCGCTGACCGTCCACGGACGCGGGCGCCTTACCGGAGGCGAGGTGACGGTGGACGCGTCCGCGTCCAGCCAGCTTGTGTCCGGGCTGCTGCTCGCGGCACCCCGCTACGATCATGGTGTGACCGTCCGCCATGTGGGCTCGCGGCTGCCGTCCTGGCCGTACCTGGAGATGACCGTCGCGGACCTGCGTGCGGCCGGTGCCCTGGTCGAGGTTGATACCGACCGGCGGGCGGGGGCCGCGGGGGCCGCGGTGACGGCGCGCTGGTCGGTCGCGCCCGGCCGGATGCTCGCCCACGACCGCGTCATCGAACCCGACATCAACAGTGCCGCCGCCTTCCTCGCGGCGGCGGCCGCGACCGGCGGTCGTGTTGTTCTCGCCGACTGGCCGGCCGCGACCGTGCAACCCGGCCGGATGCTCCCGGACCTGCTGGCCACGATGGGGTGCGCCGTCACCCGGACAGCGGCCGGTCTCGAGGTACGCGGGCCGCAACGCCTGCGGGGCATCGACGTCGACCTCACCGACTACGGCGAGGCCGCGCCCACCCTCGCGGCGCTCGCCGTCCTCGCCGATTCACCCAGCCGCCTGCGGGGCATCGCGCACCTGCGGCTACAGGAGACCGACCGGCTCGCGGCGCTCGCGGCGGAGCTGGGGCGCCTGGGTGCGGCGATCACCGTGACCGATGACGGGCTGGCCATCTCTCCCGCGCCACTGTCCGGCGCCCGGCTCGACCCACGGGCCGACCATCGGCTCGCCATGGCCTATGCCGTGGTGGGGCTGGTCGTGCCCGGGGTGCTCGTCCACGACATCGCCACGACCGGCAAGACCGTGCCACACTTCGACCGGCTGTGGGCACGCATGCTGGCCGGTACCAGGATGCTGGACGAGACGGTCCGGCAACCATGAAAGCCCGCCGTCGCGGGCTGGAACGGCGCGGGTGAATGCCGCGGGAGCTGGACGAGGACGACGTACGGGTCCGAGCTGGGCGCGGGTCACGGCCACGTACCCGGGAGCGGCCCGACCACGCCGACGCGGTGGCGGCGAGCATCGTCGCGGTCGATCGCGGCCGCTACACCTGCCATGTCACCGGACGGATCGCGGCGACGGCAGCGACCGTGCGGGCGACCAGGGCGAAGGCGCGGGCGGACGATGGGTCGACCGGCCCGCCGCAGTCCACCGGTATCCTGGTCGCCGCCGTCCGCGGCGGCTCGTTACGCCGGACGAGCGTGATCGTCGGCGATGAGGTCGCCCTGGTCGGGGACGTCTCCGGCTCGCCTGGCAGCCTGGCCCGGATCGTCGCGCGAGCTGAACGCCGGAGCGTGCTGCGGCGCACCGCCGACGACACCGACCCCCTCGAACGCCCGATCGTCGCCAATGCCGACCGGCTCATCATCGTCTGCGCCCTCACGGACCCACCACCGCGCACCGGGATGATCGACCGATGCCTGGTCGCGGCCTACGACGGTGGCCTGGAACCGGTGCTCTGCCTCACCAAGGCCGATCTCGCCGACGACGCGCCATTGCGGGAGCTCTACGGACCGCTCGGCCTCCCGGTGGTGACCACCCGGCCGGACAGGAGCGTCGAAGCGCTGACCGCGCTGCTCCGCGGCCGTGTCTGCGTCCTGTTCGGTCATTCCGGTGTCGGCAAGTCAACGCTGGTCAACCGGCTGGTACCGGATGCCGCCCAGACAATTGGCGCGGTCAACGCGGTCACCGGACGAGGCCGGCACACATCGTCCGCGGCCATCGCCCTGCCGATGCCCGGTGGGGGCTGGGTCGTCGACACCCCGGGGGTGCGCTCGTTCGGGCTGGGCGCGGTCCGCGCGGAGCGGGTACTGGCCGCTTTTCCCGATCTGGCTCCGGCCGCGGCCGCGTGCCCGGGTGGCTGTACCCATCAGGCGGGCCTCGCGGACTGCGCGGTCGACCGCGCCGTCGATGACGGGCTGGCGGAGCCCGGCCGGCTCGCGAGCCTGCGCAGGCTCCTTGTCGCCCGCTCCGGTGCCGACCCGGCATAGCGGGGGGGCCAGCCATAGCGGGGCAACGAACCCGCCTGGCACACCAGGCCCGAACTCGGTGGGGATATCCGTCATTACCGGCCGGCGCCCCGGTACGCTCGCCGCGTGACCCGTGCCGCACAGACAGATCCGGATCCCCGCCCCAGCGGCCTACCGGCTAGTAACGTCGAAATCCCGGCGAACCCGGCTGCCGACGACCACCCGGTCACCGATGATCTGGCCCTGGCCCTGGCCCTGGCGGATGCCGCCGACGCCATCACGATGGCCCGTTTTCAAGCTGTTGACCTGCTGGTCGAGGCAAAGCCCGACGCCACTCCCGTGACCGACGCCGACACCGCGGTGGAGGCGATGATCCGGGCCCGGCTGGCGCGGGTCCGGCCCGGCGACGCGGTCCTGGGCGAGGAACAGGGGCTGGTCGGTGAGGCCCGGCGCCGTTGGGTGGTCGACCCGGTGGACGGTACCAAGAACTTTGTCCGCGGGGTGCCGGTGTGGGGGACGCTGCTCGCTCTCGAGATCGACGGTACGGTCGTCGTCGGTGTGGCCAGCGCGCCCGCAATGGGCCGGCGCTGGTGGGCGGCACGCGGTCACGGGGCTCACACCCGGACGGTGGCCGGCGAGATCCGTTCACTGGCCGTGTCAGCGGTGACAGACCTTGCCGACGCCTACCTGTCGTTCGCCTCCATCGAGAACTGGTCGGCGGCCGGTCGGCTGGAGCCCTTCCTCGATCTCGTGGCCGCGGTGTGGCGGACCCGGGCCTTCGGTGACTTCTGGTCGCACATGATGGTCGCCGAGGGAGCTGTCGACCTTGCCTGCGAGCCCGATGTCTCGCTGTGGGACATGGCCGCCCTCCAGGTGATCATCGAGGAGGCCGGGGGCACCTTCACGGATCTCACCGGACGCCCTGGGCCGGCCGGTGGCTCGGTTCTGACAACCAACAGCCGGCTGCATGCCCGGGCGCTGGATATCCTGAACCAGCCTTCCGTGCGGTGACCCGTACCGCGCGCCGTCCGATCGGCTTTGCCCATCGGGGCTCGCCCGCGCTGTTCCAGCGGGAGAACACCGTAGCGGCCTTCCAGCGGGCGTTGGCGGGCGGTGCCGGTGGGCTGGAATCGGATGTGTGGCTCACGGCGGACGGCGTGGCGGTACTGCACCATGATGGCGTGCTCGGACCGCCGGGCCGGCGCCGCCGGCTCAGCGAGACACCGGCCGCGGCGCTCCCGGGGTGGCTTCCACGCCTGGCCGGCCTCTACGCCGCCTGTGGCAACGCCTTCGAGCTCAGCCTGGACCTGAAGGACCCACCCGCCACCGCGCGCCACGCCGTGCGCGCGGTGGTCGAAACCGCCCGCGCGGCTGGTGCGGCGGACCGCCTGTGGCTGTGTGGGGATCTTGACGCGATCCGCTCCTGGCAGTCGATCATCAGCCTGGAGGCGCTGGATGACACGGTGAAATTCGTGAACTCCGCAGCCAGCCGGGAGATCCGCTCCCACCGGGCGATCGGCGGAGGCCTGGAGGCGTACGCGCGACGTGCGGCCGCCGCCGGAGCCACCGTGCTGAACCTGCGTGCCAACGACTGGTCCGCCGCGATGGTGCCGTTGGTGCACGCTCACGGGCTTCTTGCGTTCGGCTGGCATGCCCAGTCGTCCCGAGCCCTGAACCGCCTGCTGGGATTCGGCGTGGACGGTGTCTACTCCGACCACCTCGGCCGGCTTGTACGCGCCACCAACGACGAAGCAACAATCGCGCGTACACGTCACGTGCAGTGACCAAAAAACAACGCCCGATCATCGCCGACAGGAAATAGTCGGCGCAAAATCCAATCACTCAATAAAATCCGAACACAACCGCCAGCACAATCCCCCGCACTGCGCAGAGTGACCAGCTCGACGCATTGGCGTGACCTCGGCCAGGCCTGGTTCACCACCCTGGTTCACCGCGGGTGAATGAGTCCGAGCCGACCACATTCGCATAGCCGAGAGTGCATATTTCATGACTGGCGCCGCTTCGTCGAAACGTTCACTCCTCGGCAGCCACTTTCAGCATCTGCGCCGGAAATCCCGTCCGTTCCGCTACATGTTCGACAGAGTAACCCTGCCGTACCAGGTCACGAGCCTGCTCAAGGGTCCAGCCACGGCCGGGGTCAACCCGGCGAACGACGACCTCACCTGCCTGGCGACGCTCTTCCGGCCAGCTCAGACGCGCACGACGTGCCAACGGTCGACCTCCGATATATCTCTGACTTCAGTTACTACAGCGAGGATAGGCCATATTGGCATGACCGCGCCCGACGAAGTCCACGATAGCGGGCCGCGGTGTCCCAATGCGATAGCGGGTTGGAACAAAGAAGTGGCATCTGTCTCGACGATCCGGCGCGGTAGCCGGTTGAGCGGGATGAAGCGGGTATCATGTGCGGTCAGCGGCGTACGGGTCACGAACCGATCCGCGGTTGTTCGCTCCGGAGAACGTTCCATGGCTCCCAGCCAGTATGAACCTCCCGGGCCAATGGACGCACGGTCATGGCTCTTCCCACAGCTCCGCGGACCTACGGAACCCTGGCTGGGCACCCCGGACGAGGCCGCGCCGAAGATACTGCCCACGATCGGTGGATCCCGGCTCGCCGGCTTCCGTACGCTCGCCGGTGGCGAATCCTCACTTTCCGCCGTGTCTTGTTCACCTCGGCCCACGCGGGACCGGCCCTTCCCCGTGACGGGTGCCGAGCGGCGTGCTCGAAGCCGCGGCCAACGCGCTTTCCTCACCGGTGGCCGCTCTCATCCGCCGGCTCCGGCTTCGGCCCGGCGGCTGCTGCGGGCGACACCCGCTGGAACGCATCAGATCCCGCCACTGGCGAGCCGAGTACGTTGCCGGGCGAGTCGAGGACAAAAACTCCTCCAGCACCGTCCGAAAGCGCTCCGGGTTACTGCGATGCGGGAAATGCCCGGCGTCCGCGAAGATCTCCAAGCGGCTGCCGGGCATCGCCGCGTGCAGGATCCGCGCATGTTCAGGCGGGATCACCGCGTCATGCCCACCCCAAATGATCAGAGAAGGCATTCCGGCCGCGAGGTAACAGCGGTCCAACATCGTGATTGCCTGGCCATGGCCGTCCACGGCGGTCCGCAACGTCCGGAGGAATGCCGCTCGAGCGGTGTCCACATGCAGATCTTCCAAGGTGCGCATGAGGTCGTCGACATCGCGCCCCAGATCGGTGTGCAGCCAGCGCAACGCCCGCGTCACCGCCCAACCGATATGGCGCAGGGATGCCGTGGTAAGCAGTGAGAGCACCGCTCCTGAACCTGGAATCGCCGCGGCCCGCAGCAGCGGATGGATGTCGGAACGCACTCCCCCGGTGGCTACCAGCACCACCCGCTCGCACCGTTCGGGAAACTGATAGGCGAACTGCATGGCCACCCCGCCGCCCAGGGAGTGGCCGACCACCGTCACCCGGTCGATGCCGAGTACCGTCAACAGGTCACGCATTCCGCAGGCGTATCCACCAATGGAATAGTCGCCCCGGGGCTTGTCCGACCGGCCGTGCCCGAGAAGATCCGGCGCGATCACCGTTCGGCCGCGGGCAAGCAACGGAATGAGGTCCGCCCAGGTCTGCGAACTGTCCCCGATCCCGTGGATGAGCAACAACGCCGGTCCGTGCCCGGCACGGATGTAAGCCCGACGATATCCGTGCACGGTTACATACCGTATGACATAGCGGGAGGAGCCGGGTGGGCGTGCCCGCTCCGTTTCCGCGCCGGTCGCGGTGCCGGTAAGGTCATCTGGACGATCCGTGGGCACACGTGCCAGGTCACCCGCAACGCGGATACGAGTTTCGCGCATAGCCGCCCTCCGCCTACTCGTCCAGGCCGGCTGGCGGGCAAACCAGACAGTAAAGCCACCAACCAGGTCCGGAAAACCCGTCTTCGGCCTATTGGTCCCACAGCGCCTCCGGCGGGCGCGACGGGACCAGCATCGCGCCGGCTTCGGCTGGTTGGCACCCTGTGCACCTCGACAACGCGGGGATCACCCTCCCACCGCCTTGAGGACGTGTTCCGGAAGCCAGCTGTCCGGCCCGCCGCGTCCAGGCGGCCCCTGGCCGAACGACGACTTCCGAAACACGCCATAGCGCGACCGGTAACAGGGACATGGCGGCGCGAGGCTGGGGCACGTACCTCGCCGCGTTGTCACCGGTCGTTCGTGGCCGCTCAAAACTCGATGTTGCTCATCACGTGCTTGATCCGGGTGTAATCCTCGAGGCCGTAGACTGACAGGTCCTTCCCGTATCCGCTCTTCTTGAAGCCTCCGTGCGGCATCTCGGCAACCAGCGGGAGGTGGGTATTGATCCACACGCAGCCGAAGTCCAGCCGACGGGCAACCCGCATCGCCCGGGAGTGATCACGTGTCCACACGCTGGCCGCGAGCCCGTATTCGACTCCGTTCGCCCAGGCCACGGCCTCGTCCTCAGAACCGAACCGCTGGACCGTCACAACCGGCCCGAAGATCTCTTGCTGGATCAGCTCGTCATCCTGGCGCAGGCCCGCGATAACCGTCGCCGGGTAGAAGAACCCGGAGCGGTTCAACGGCGCCCCGCCGGTGAGCACCTCGGCATGCCTCGGCGCACGATCCACCATTGCCTGCACGCGGCCGAGCTGACCGACGTTGTTCAACGGGCCGTAGGCTGCGCTCGGCTCGTCCGGGCCGCCGGTTCTGGTCGCTCGTGCCTGTTCGGTCAGGGCCGCGACGAGATCATCATGGACGCCCGGCGCGGTTAGAATCCTGGTGGCGGCGGTGCAGTCCTGCCCGGCATTGAAGTAGGCGGCGCCCGCGATCCCCGCCGCGGCCGCGGCGACATCGACGTCGTCAAAAACGATCACCGGTGCCTTGCCGCCCAGTTCCAGATGGACCCGCTTGAGGGTGCCGGCCGCCGCCTGGGCAACCTCCATGCCGGCCCGGACACTGCCGGTGACCGACGCCATCGCCGGCAGCGGGTGAGCGATCAGGGCTCGGCCGGTGTCCCGATCACCGCACACCACATTGAGGACGCCCGCGGGCAGGAACTCGGCCGCGATCTCGGCGAGCAGCAAGGTGCTGACCGGGGTCGTCTCCGACGGCTTGAGCACCACGGTGTTGCCCGCGGCGATCGCCGGCGCGAGCTTCCACACCGCCATCATCAGCGGGTAGTTCCACGGGGTCACCTGCGCGCACACGCCCACCGGCTCGCGCCGCGTAAAACTTGTGTACCCGGTCATGTACTCACCCGCCGACCGTCCCTCAAGCAACCGGGCCGCACCGGCGAAAAAGCGGATCTGATCCGCGGCGGGCGGAATCTCCTCGGCCAGGGTGAGCGCGATCGGCTTCCCGGTGTTCTCGCACTCCGCCCGGACGAGGTCGTCCGCGCGTTCCTCGATGGCGTCAGCGAGTGTGAGCAGGGCTCTGGCCCGCTCACCCGGTGTGGTGGCGCGCCAGGATTCGAAGGCGTCCGACGCGGCCCGCACCGCCGCGTCCACATCAACCGCGCCGGATACCGGTGCCTCGGCGAAGACCGCTGCCGTGGACGGGTTCACCACGGGCGTCGTCCGCCCGTCCATAGCCGCGACGCTGGCACCGCCGATGAAATTCGTGAGGATCTTATCCATACGCACTCCGCATCACGCCCCTTACCTGGCGAATCCGGCTAATCCAGCTAACTTGGCCAACCTGGCTCATCCGGCTAACCTGGCTGTCCGCCGCCGGTGGTGCCGGCGAGGTCACGGGCCAACGCCGCGAAGGAGTCGAGGTAGCGGTCAACATCGGCGTCGGAGTGCTGCACCGACAGCGTCCACTCCTCCTCCCGGCCCGGAGCCATCAGGACGCCCCGATTGGCGTTGTAGAGCCAGGCGAGCTCCGGCAGAGCCGGATTCTGGAGCGCCATGAAGGACGTGTAGTCGCGGATCGGGGCATCGGCGAAGTGCACACACCCCTTGGAGCCGATGCCGACCGTGTAGCCAGGCAGCTCGTGGCGCCGGAGAATGTCATCGCAGCCGGCGATGAGCCGGTCGCCCAGCCGATCGAGATGGGCATACGCCTCCGGGGTGAGGACCTCCAGCAGGCTGGCCCGGGCAGCGGCCATGACCAGTGGGTTGCCGTTGAACGTCCCCACCTGTTTGACCCGGCCGCAGGCAACGGCCGCCATGATGTCCGCCGTGGCGCCGATGGCCCCGGACGGCAGCCCGCCGCCGAGCGCCTTGGCCAGCGTGATCATATCCGGCAGCACGCCGAAGCGTTCGGTGGCGCCCCCGGCCGCCACGCACAGACCGGTCTTGACCTCATCGAAAATCAATATCACGCCGTGCCGGCGAGTGATGCTCCGGACAGCCTCCAGATAGCCGGGCTCGGGCAGGACCACGCCGAGGTTCATCATGGCCGGTTCCATGATCACACAGGCTGGCGGACGCCCCTCGGCCACCAACGCCTCAATCCGCCGCTCCATGGCCGGGGCGTCGTTGAACGGCACCGGCACAGTCAGATCGATCACTGTCGATGGAATGCCCTCGCCGTAGGCAAGCGACGCCATGTGATCGACGGGGCCGATGTCCTCGTAGGGGGTCCCGATCGAGACCATCACGTAGTCATGATGACCGTGGTAGGAACCGAAAATCTTGACGATCGTCTCGCGTCCGGTCACCGCCCGGGCGATTCGGATCGCATCCATGGTCGCTTCCGACCCCGAGTTGACATAGCGCCACTGCGGCAGCCCGAAGCGACGGACCAGTTCCTCACTAACGATCACCGAATCCTCGGTCGGCATCGCGAAGTGGCTGCCCAGGCCTATCCGCTCACGCACCGCGCGAACAATGGCCGGGTGCGCATGCCCCTGCACCATCGAGCCGAAACCATTGTGGAAGTCGGAATACTCGGTTCCGTCGACGTCCCACACCAGCGAGCCCCGCCCGTGCGTCAGGTAGATCGGCCAGGGGTCGCGGGCCTGGTAGGACGACGGCACCCCACCGGTCATCGACCGCAGCGCCCGGTCGTGCATCGCCCGGGAGCCCGGGGTGCGTTCGGCCAGCCGGCGCTCCTCCTGCCGGGTGAGGGCAGCAGCGCGCTCGGCGATGCCGGCGGGCGCCGCGTATGCCCTCGACTCGGATATCGTCCCGCCCATGTTCCCGCTCCCCTTCCGGTAGCCAGGTACGGAAAGCGTAGCCCGCCCCGGCCACTGACAAGGGAATCCACGGAACACTCGAGCGGGGAAAATGCCGGGCCCGCACCGCGTGTTCCGCTTCGCGCAACCGTGCGACTGCCACCACCCGAGATCCGCTCCTGCCGTTCAGGACCCGATAAGGAAGACTTTGTCCCAGGAACGTAAGCCGAGCGTCGCGAGGGCCGCGCCGGAACCCCTCCTCGACGACATCAACAAAGCAATCATCGAACAGCTCCAGGAGGATGGCAGGCGCTCCTATGCGGCCATGGCCACGGCCGTGGGCCTGTCCGAGGCCGCGGTCCGCCAGCGGGTCCAGCGGCTGCTCGACTCCGGGATCATGCAGATCGTCGCGGTGACCGACCCGCTGCGGGTGGGCTTCCGGCGTGAAGCCATGATCGGCGTCAAGGTGTCGGGCGACGCCCGGGAGGTGGCCGACATCATCGCGGCGCTGCCGGAGGTCGATTACGTGGTGCTCACCGCTGGATCGTTCGATCTCCTGCTGGAGATCGTCGCCGAGGATGATGAGCACCTGCTGTCATTGATCAACGACAGCATCCGCGCGCTGCCGCAGGTACGGGAGACCGAGACGTTCGTGTACCTGCGCTTGGTGAAGCAGACCTACACCTGGGGCGCGCGCTGATCCGAACGGTTACGCACGGACACGACTCAACGCGGGGATGGACGCGCCGCGGGGACAGATACCGCATAGCGTGGACCATCCAGGAAAGGAGCCCGATCACCGTGCACATCACGCCGTCAAGGACCGGTGGCTCCGCCGCTGGTACCGATCCGACCACGGCGCCGTACCCGCTCCTGCACCCCTTTGCCCGCCCGGCGGCAGCCCAGGACTCGTTCATCCGGATCGTCTCCGGCAGGGGCGCGCACGTCGTGGACGACTCCGGCCGGCGCTACGTCGATGCCCTGGCGGGCCTGTGGTACTGCGCGGCCGGGCACGGCCGCACAGAGATCATCGAAGCCGTGACGGCGCAGCTGCGCACGCTGGACGCCTTCCACCTGTTCGAACGCTTCAGCAACCCGCCGGCGGAAGCGCTCGCCGAGCGGCTCGCCGAGCTGGCGCCTATGCCCGCTGCCCGGGTGTTCCTGACCTGTGGCGGATCGGAAGCGGTGGACACCGCCATGAAGATCGCCCGCCTGGCGCACGCCGTCACCGGCGAGCCGGAACGAACGATCATCATCAGCCGATCGCCGAGCTACCACGGCGTGACCTACGGCGGCATGAGCCTGACCGGGCTTCCCGCGAACCAGGCCGGCTTCGGTCCCGGTGTCGGCAACATCGTCCACGTGGGCAAGGACGACCTCGACGCGGTGGCCGACGTCATGGCGAGCAAGCCCGGCCGGGTGGCCGCGGTCATCGCCGAGCCCGTGATCGGGGCCGGCGGCGTGTATCCGCCCCGCCCCGGCTACCTCACGGGCCTGCGGGATCTCTGCGACGCCCACGGCGCCTTCCTGATCATGGATGAAGTGATCACCGGTTTCGGCCGGCTGGGCGGCTGGTTCGGTGCTCAGCACTTCGGCGTCCGGCCTGACCTCGTCACGTTCGCGAAGGCCGCGACCAGCGGCTATCAGCCCCTTGGTGGCGTACTCATCGGCCCCGCGGCGCACGAGCCGCTGCGCCGCCCGGACGTCGTACTGCGCCACGGCGGCACCTATTCCGGGCATCCGGCGGCGTGCGCCGCCGCGCTGGCCAACATCGCCGTCCTCGAGACCGAGGACCTGCCAGGCCGGGCATCCGTGATCGGCGAGCGCCTCGCGGCCGGGCTGCGGGCGGTAGCGAGCACGCACGGTCTCAGCGACGTCCGCGGCCACGGCGCGATGTGGGCGGTGGACCTGCCCGACGGCCCGACCGCCACCGAGATCCGCGACCGGATGCTCGCCCATGGTGTCATCGTCCGCCCGCTCGGCACCTCCACACTGGCCTTCTGCCCCCCGCTGGTCATCGACCTCGCCGACGTGGACCTGCTCTCGGCCGCCCTCGCCGCGGCCCTGTCGGGCCAGTGAGCCCGCACAGCGTTGAGTGGCCGGCGGCTGGTCAGGTTTGGTAGATCGGCTGGAACAGCGCATTCCACTCGGCGGCCTCGGCCCTGTCCAGAACGCGATAACGGCGCAGCCGGGCAAGGTCTGAACGCGTGGGAAAAACCAGCGAGCTGTTGGCCGTGGCGGTCAGCTGGGTCCGCTGGTCGCCGCTGGCCGCGACCGCGTCTCGCAGGATCCGGTCACGCGCGAAGGGGACGGGCGTGATGTAGTTGATCCCCTCGGCGAGCTTCGCGGCGACGTCGGGCTGGTAGGCGAAGTCCATAAAAGTGATCGCATCCACCGGATGGGGCGCGGTGACCGGGATGCACATGCTGTCCGTCCACAGAATCCCGCCCTCGTCCGGAACGACGAACCGCAGGTCCGCCCCTTCGGAATTGGCCTGGAAAATATCACCCGACCACGCCATGGACAACCACACCTCCCCTTTCTTGAGTGGCTCGATGTAGTCCTGCTGGTAGTAGTTGCGGACGATATGATCGGCACGCTGTCTGCGCAGGGCATCGGCGGCTTTGTGCCAGTCCGCCGGAGTGGAGGTCTCCGGCATGATGCCCAGCCCCACCAGAGTGAAGTTCGGGAGATCCCGAACATCTCCGAACATCCCGACCCGGCCCGCAAAGGCCGGGTCGAACAGATCGTTGAAACTCCTGATCTCACGGCCGGTGCGGTTCAGGTCGTAGGCGATCCCCGTGATTCCCGACTGCCAGGCAACCGTGAACGTGTTGTCCCGGTCATAGGACGGGCTCACGACGGTCTCGTCGGCGTTGGCGTAGAAGGTGGGCAGCCGGTTCCTGTCCAGCGGCGCCAGGTAGTTCAGCCGGATGAGCTCCGCGAGCACCTGGCCGTTGGTGATGACCATCAGATCGTGGCCGATCGGACGCCCCGCCTCGAGTAACGACTGGATGCCCGCGTAGAACGACTCGTCGTTGTCGATGACCTCACGGTAGGAAACCGTGATTCCGGTTGTCCGGGTGAACAGATCAAGCGTCGGGTGGCCGTTCTTCTGGCCGGGGAACGTGTCGATGTACAGCGGCCAGTTCGCGAAGTCCAGATGGCCCGCCCTGCTCCGGCCGGCCCAGTAGTCGGTGACGGAGCGTTCGGGCAGGGGGCTCGGCCCCGTCGGCGCCGGTGGCGGAGCCGCCTGTTGCGATCCGCACGCGGCCAGCAGGACGCCGCCGCCCGTCAATATGCCGGCCAGCCGGAGGAGATCCCGCCGTCCAAGGGCGGCCTGGGCACCCGCAGGCCCAGACCGCGGCGCTGCCGGCTGTCGCATCGCCATCCGTGGCCTGGTCAGGCCGCGCAGCAGAGCCGGGTGACATGAATTATTTGGATCATTCCGATGATTTCCAAGCACGTCGACGGCGGACCATTCGGACATCGTTGACATCGTAGCCATCCTTTTGCGAACTGTTGCTTGACAGTCGAACTACCGTTGGCACAAAAAATCAGAACTCCCTTCGCCGACATTCAACTGCGTGTCCGTATCGTCACTATCGGGACCACGGTGTAGCCGGATGTCACCGGAACGACAGCGGGAGTCCAACGGGATCGCGAGGATGCCGCTGGACCGGTCGCGTTCTGGACGCCGGGCCAGGACAACCCCGACCGGCCAACGGGAGTCCAACAAGTGCGTCGGCCAAGAGCAACTCGGTTCGGGAGGAGTGGATGACCATGGCCCTGGTGCGCCACGATCCACATGATGGCGTCCTCACTACCCGGATCGGCCAGGCTGAGATCACCGTCCGGCCGGAACCACCCGCGGCCTCGGGGCAGGCCGCGGTGGTCCTGCTGCGGCTGGACACGCCCATGCTCGACACGATGTCCGCCGCGTACCTGACGCCTGAAGAGGCTCGCGCCCTCGCCGACGTACTGCTGCGATCAGCCGACCTGCTGCGTCCGGCGAGCCCGTGGCACCCCCCTCGGCCCTGAGCTGAGCCCGTTGTGGGCAGGGATGTCCGAATTCGGGTGCGCGTCGTTGGAGGCCAAGGGGCAGCGTTCCGTTTCCTTGGGGTGTCATCCTGGTTAGGTGACTTCGGGGGCGTTTGGTGGGGCTCCGCGCGTGGTGGGTGACGGGCGGACGGTCTTTCTCAGTTACGCGGAAGCGGACGAGCCTTGGGCGGTGTGGGTTGCCTGGCAGCTGCGGGAGGCGGGCTATCGGCCTCGGCTGCAGGCCTGGCACTCGGTTCCTGGCGGGAATTTCGTCGGCTGGATCCGTGCGGAGCTGATGGCAGCGTCCTGCGTCATGGTGATCCTTTCTCCTGCCTATCTGGATTCGAAGTGGTGTAAGGCAGAGCTGAACGCGGCGCTGGTGGATGCGGTTGCTGGGAAGAAGCTGCTGGTTCCGGTACGGGTGGCGCCGTGCGAGGCTCCGCCGCTGTTGCGGGAGATCGGGCGGATCAGTCTTGTCGACCGTTCGGCGGCCGACGCTCACCGTGTGCTGGTCGACGGGTTGATGGCAGCCACGAATGGCGAAGCGGCACCGTCCGCGGTAGCTCCGGGGTATCCGGGGTATCCGGGGTATCCGGGGGCCGGTGATCGTGGGCAGCCGCCGCGTTTTCCAGGGCCGGACAACGGGGAACTGAGACTCAGGCTGCTTGGTCTGGTCCAGGAGGCATGCAAGGAGCGGCACCCCGAAGCGACGGTCCACGGGAGCCACCGGGAGGGGCTGTTTCCCTATGTGGATATGTCTGGGGAACGTGATGGGGAACGGCGGCGGTGGCCTGTTGGGATCAGTGTCAACGCGCCGGACGCGGGGGCGGTCGAGGCGTTCTACAACACGGTCGTACAGGGGACGTACTTACCGCTGGAGCCGTGGCCGGACTCGGAGCTGGTCTACCTGGGTGAGCCACCAGGGGAGGAGGTGCTGCGCCAAGCACGGCGACGGCGGGTCCGGCTGTTCAGCCTCGCCGAGTTCGAGGGCCGGTGGGATCCACGGCGCTATCTGGCCCGCCAGAAGGAACGTCTCGCCGACGATGCGGTGTACCCGCCAGGTCTGTACGTGCCGCAACGGTTCACCGTGGCCCAGGATGCTTTAGGCCGTGCCGTTGGTGACGCCGGCGGGCCGGCGGTGCAACGGGACGTATTCGCGGCGATGTGTGACTGGCTGGATGTGGAGCAGGCCCGGTTCCTGCTGATCCTGGGTGACTTCGGGCACGGGAAGAGTTTTCTGCTGCGGGAGCTGACGCGCCGGCTGCCTGACGAGGTAGCCCAGGTCGCCCCCTTGCTCGTCGAGTTGCGGGCGTTGGAGAAGACGCACTCGGTCGACGAGCTGCTCGCGCTGCACCTGACCAAGCTCGGCGAGCACGGCGTGGACGTGCGGGCCGTGCGGGCCGTGCGGCGGATGGTGGAGCAGGGCAAGGTCGCGTTGCTGTTCGACGGGTTCGACGAGCTGGCGCTGCGGGTGACCTATGACCGGGCCGCCGAGCATTTGCGGACCATCCTGGCGGCGGTGACAGGCAGGGCCAAGGTCGTGCTGACCAGCCGCAGCCAGCATTTCCTGACCGACGACCAGCACCGCACCGAGCTCGGTGACCAGGCGCGGCTGGCCGCGGCCAGCCGCGAAGTACACCTGGTTGACTTCGACGAAGAACAGATCCGGGAGTTCCTCGTTCGCCTGTTTCACCGGCAGGTCGCCGCCGAGGCCGTGGCCGGAAAGTTCGCCCACGGCGACGACGCGGTGTCGGTGGAGGCGGCGCGGCGGGCCGAGGTTCGGCTCGGGCTGATCCGGTCGATCCACGATCTGCTGGTGGGTAGTGAAGCTGCGTCGCTTCGAGATGGGCGAACTCGACGGCGTCGGTTCCATCCGTCGGCTGGAACCGCTGGAGCCCATCCCCGGTCTCGGCCACGCGCCACGGAGCACGGTGCAGGCTCAAGAGCGCACCCAACGCCGGCTGTTGTCCTGGATCCGCCGCCGAGGCGCTCCCTCCTGACGTCCTCCCTGCTCTGAAGGACAGGGATTCCTACCATGCGGCTCATGCCGCACCTCGCGGGCCCTGCTGGGCACCAGGACGCAGGTGCCGAGTAGCGCGGAGAACATCTGGTCAGCCTTCGGTCTTCTTGCGGGCGGCTTTCAGCGCAGCCCGGGTCTCGCCGGGGCTGACGTCGTAGAGGCCGAGACGCTCGGTGTCGGCGACCATGTCAGCGAAGGCGAGATCGGCGGCGTGGCGTTGGCGCCGGCGGTACTCGAGGAGGTCGTCGAGGCGGACCTTGCGGTGGCGGCTGGGCTTCTCGAACGGGATTACGCCGCTCTCCAGCAGCCGAACCAGGGTGGTGCGGGAGATCCGGAGCAGATCGGCGGCTTCCTGGGTGGACATAGTCAGATGGTGCGGGGCCACCGTGACGGCCAGGCCCGCCTTCATTGCCGCGGCGACCTGCACAAGGACGTCGAACATCGGCTCGGGAAGTTCGACGCTGTGCCCGTCCGGGCCGGTGAGCCGAGGCCGCGGGTCGGCGGTCTGCCGGGCGCGGTCGCGAAGCGCGGCCAGGAAGTCGATGATCTCGCCCGTGTCCTCGTCGGGCAGGTACGTCTCGTCGTGGAGCGGTTCGGTTCGGTTCGATGAGGTCATGAACGGCCTCCAAGACGATCGTCGCGATCGACATGCTCGTTTCGCTCGATTCTATGTCGGCGGCTTGCTGCTAGCTATCCGCCGACGGACACCGCGCCCCCAGCGCGAACGATGCACCCGACGTCCGCGCGCCATTGGACCAGCGCGCCGGGACTCTCAGGCTCCGAGTCCAAGCACGGGTGCGTAGTCGCGGCGGCGATCCGGTTAGGTGAGGATCTCGACGCTGTCGATGGCCTGGTCGATCGCGCCAGGGAGCTGGCCGAGCGGGCCGTCGGACCGGTGTCCGAGGCGGGTGAGGAGGACTCGCAGCCGCGGATCGCCGATCGCCTCGATCAGCGCACGGGTGAGGCGTTGCGCGCCGAGCACCTGGATATCGCGGGAATGAAAGCGGCGCGACGCCGGGTCGACGGGCTCGGCCAGTCCAAGCCGGTTCGTGGCGGCGGCGAGGTGACTGGCCGCCGCGCACAGTGCCGCTTCGCGTTCCCGCCACGGCGTCGCACTGAGAGCAGGGCGTGCCCCAGCCCCGCGACGCCGCGTCCCCTATTGCCGGTCGCTCTTAACGTCAAGCTCGCACAATGCGAACCGCTGTCTGGGTCGGCAAGCTCGCCAGCTTCATGATCGTGCCAGCCCGGAGGCGGTTGCGACCAGGCCGGAAGCCGGCCGTGATCCGGCCGCGTGGCCTCATCCGGATGCCCTGGCTCGAAGCCCTCGCGGGCAGGACATTGCCGGACCTGCGGCAGGCGCTCACCCTGCACCGTCAGACAGATATCGGATGGGTGACAGCGCCGGCGACGGTCAGATCGACTCAACGAGGATGTCGGCGCGGTCGAGTGTGGCGGTGTAGGCGGCGAGGTCGTCTGGGTCGCTGGTCAGGATCTGGGCGGGGGCGTGCAGGGCGGCAGTGATGACGACCAGGGCATCGATGACGTCCGGCCGCTTCTTCGTGGGAAGCGTGGCGTCGGCGAGCATGGCCCCTGCCCGTTTGTACGAGTCGAGGGTGAAGGTTCTCGCACAGGCGACGCAGCCGGCGGGGATGCTCGCCGCGCCGCGGATGGGCGGCGTGCTTTCCCGGGTTTGTGGAACGGTGCAGTCTTTCAGATATTGGCTGAAGGCGTGGACCGTTTTCGGGTCCGGTCGCCATGCTTGGGCGAGGACCGGGCCGATGAGAACCGGTCGGTGGGGCGCCGCGCGTAGGCCGTGGTGGAGTAGTCGCGCCGTGGGGTTGTCTCGCAGGAGCGCTACGAGCATCCCGGTGTCGTAGATGACGGTACGGGTGGTCACGCGACGCTTGCGGTATCCGTTCCGAGTGCGCTGGCCAGGACCCGGTGGACGAGGGCCTGTTCGTCCGTGGTCAGGGCGTCGAACGAGGGCGGGTCCGCCTCGGCGAGGTCGGCGGTCTGCTCCAGGGCGTCCTGGTTGCGTGCGTCCAGTGCCGCGAAGGCCGCCGTGGCGGCGTCGTCACGCGCCATCTGGGCGACGGCTGCCGCGATCATGTAGGCGGAGACGTCCATGCCGGCCGCTTCCGCGTGCGTCCTGATCGCGGCCTGGACGTCTGAGGCTGTCGAGATCGTGAACCGGATATTCGGCATGCCGCTATCGTAACACGACGTATTACGTCACCATGGCGAGCAGGCTTGGCGACCGCCGTCGGGGCATTTCAGTAGCATTGACATCACGAATAGTAGGCGGAATCAAGCGGTCAAGGCGACACATGCTTTTCCAGCAGGTCGGCGGAGGGCAGGTGCCGTAGTCCCGCGCCGAGCTTGTGTTCCTTGATCCTTGTTTCGACGTCGGCGCGGCCGCGGAATCACCACTCGACGGCGACGATCCCGTCGGGCTCGTCGGCGGGGATGTTCGTGACGAGGAAGCTGACGGCCCAGCCGTGGTCGGCGACACCGTCGAGCATCAGTTGTAGCTGGCCGGTCGGGATCGTGCGTCGCAGCCGGGAGCGCGGGTCGGTGGAGACCTCGTCGGCGCGGATCTTCACCCGTCGCACGATCGTGTAGGTGCCGGCCGGGGCACCGGCCGGGGCACCGGCCGGGGCGTAGTCGCAGGCGGCGACCTGCGCGCCGCGCATATCGCGGGCGTCGACCCACCGGTCTTCGGGGATGGCGGCATACGCCCGCCACAGCGCCTGGCTGCGCGGCGCGGCGATCGCGAAGTCGCCGCCGGCGACCATGGCGCGCATGAACCCGGCCGAGAAGAAGCGCTGTCACACCGGAACAGTGGCGGCGCGCGCACCGCATCAGGCAGCACCGCCAACGCCCGACGCATCAGGGCGGTCACGAACGGCTGCGGGTCCTGGTTGCCGGCGAGCAGCTGGGCCGCCAGCGTCAGCCCGGTGCGCGCCCAGCTGCTCGCCGGCAACGGCCGGCCGGCCCTCTTCCCGTCGCGGGTATAGGCGACACCGCGCTTCTGACGGCCGTAGACCTCCACGTCGGCCGAGTCGCAGTCCAGCGTGTCAGGCGCCGCGCGCGAACACCTTCGCCGAATGTTGGGTGCGCACCGTCCGCGCCGAGTGCCTGGACTGGACCTTGATCTGGAATCGGCGCCGCGCGGAACAGGTCCTGTCGATCTACGTCGAGCACCATAACACCGCTCGGCCCCACCACCGCCTCGCCCTCGACATGCCCGATCGGCCGGCCTCAGCCGGCGATCCGAGCGGCCCGATCAGACGCGTCGACCGCCTCGGCGGCCTCCTCCACGAATATCAACGAGTCGCCTGATCAAGCACCTGACCAGCGAGATCGCATACTTGCGCCCTTCAGGGTACGGGCAGGTAGCTTGCCGTCCCGGCGCACCCCAGCATCGGCGGCCAGGACGCGGTCGGCACGGGCCGGGTCGACGCCGCAGGGCCGTGGTCTCACGACGGTGCCACGACCGTCGACGAGGCACCTACATCAGCTCAAGCTGGTAACAACTCGGGCATCGATGTAGACATGCGCCAAAGGTTGTCATTAGGGTCGCAACGGCTGGGGGCCCAACCCGTGCGACCTCGCGGTCGCGTAGACACGACAACGGAGAGTTCATGCCCCTGTCCGCCCTCGCGCGACGACGCCGTGCCGCAGCTCGACCATCGCAGCCCCGGCGGCCCGCCGCGGTCATGCTCGGAATTGGCATGACGCTCTGCGTGGCCACCGCGTGTAACCCGATCAAGGTGCCCGCATCCGCGGCTAGCCCTTCGCAGACGCCGACGCCGACGGTTTCGTCGGTAACCACGCAGCCCGCTACCACACCATCGGCCTCCTCGTCGGCCTCCTCGGCTGCCAGTAGCACCCCGGGCGGGGCATCGCCCACCAGTAGCGGCAGCTCGACCAAGACCTTCATGGGCAGCAGCACGGTGCTGGTCGGCGGCTCGATGTCCGACGCCTCGATGTCCGCCGCTCCGTTCGACCTGCAGTACAGCTACGTGCACAGCCAGCCCGCACCTACGCCGGCCGCGTACACGGCGGCGCGCTGCGATTCGGCATGGTCGAACTGGTGGGGGTGCTGGACCGGCCCCACCACCGCACCCGGTACTCAGATCATCGTGCGCGAGAACTCCGTGGCCAAGGCGACCTACCAGGGCAAGGCGCACCCGCAGGGGATGGTCTGGGACTGGTACTCCTTGATCGACGTCGCAGGTATGGCCGGCCTGAGTGAGGGCCCGGACGAGGTCAAGGTCATCAACAACGCCGACCTGCTCGGCAAGTACCTGAACGACTACCGGTTCTTCCTGCAGAAGATCGGCACGTCGCGGGACCTGATCGACCTTGAGCCGGACTTCTGGGGCTTCGCCCGATCGCTGGGCAATCTGCACCAGGTTCCGGCGCAGGTGAGGTCGGCGAACTCGACCGATTGCGGCTCCCAGGAGAACAGTGCCTCGGGCCTGGCCCAGTGCATGATCGCGATGACCCGTAAGTACGCGCCGAACGCCGGCGTGGGCCTGCACATGTCCTGCTTCGACTGGCAGAGCAACATCGAGAAGTGCAAGAGCGACTACGTCGACCTCGGCGCCAACGCCGGCGACTTCCTGGTCACCGACATCTCCGACCGGGACGCGGGCTGGTACGCCCAGCCGGCGCACGGGGGCAAGGACACCTTCTGGACCGACCAGAAGGCCGCCACCGCCCTGAGCTTCTACAAGACGATGGCCGAGGCGGTCGGCAAGCCGGTGCTGCTGTGGCAGATCCCGGTGGGAAACATGGCGCAGAACAACACGCCCAGCCACTACCAGGACGACAAGGTGGACTGGCTGTTCTCGCACATGACCCAGGTGGCCGATGCCCATGTCGCGGCCCTGCTGTTCGGCGCGGGATGGTCCGAACAGACCACGCCCGAGACCGACGGTGGCAACCTGATCAACAAGACGATCGCCTACCGCAACTCCGGAGGCGTCGCCCTCAAGTAGCCAGCACTAGGTAGGCGCTCACCTGCGGCCGGACCCGGTCCCCAACCCCTGTCGGGACCGGGTTCGGCCGCGTTCGTCTCGACCCCGACCGTGTGGGGTCTCACAACCCCGATCCGCCCGGGACTGTCGACTTTCCGGCGGTTCCGGATCCAGGGCGATGTGCCCGTGGTCAGTGCGGCTGGTCGAGTTGGCTGGCGACGAGCGGGAACTCCGTCTTGAGGAGCGTTGTCAGTTGCTCCTGAAGTTCACGCAGCGCGGTCGTGGCGATGCGCCACACGATTGACCAGTCGACGTCGAAGTATGTGTGGACGGCGATGTTGCGGAAGCCTGTGACGGATCGCCACGGCACATCCGGCCAGCGCGCGCGGATCCCGGATGAGACTCGCCCGGCCGCCTCGCCGATCACCAGCAGCTTCTGGAGAACAGCACTCTGGATCAGGTCGCTCGCTGCGAACGTGGCCTCATCGACGTCCTGGACGAACGTCGTCGCGGCCGCCGCCGCTTCGATCATGTCGACGAGATACAGCTCGTCACGCCGCATAGAGGACCCTCGCCTCCGCGAGCACCTGATCGCGGATGACCCACTTCAGCCGGGACTTGGGCACCAGGTCGACGCGACGTCCGACGATCTTCTCAAGCTCGTCTCGGAGATCGACGATCTCGAAGCCAAGCGTCGAGTCGGACGCCAGCACATACAGCAGGTCGACGTCTGAGGAACCGATGTCGTCGCCGCGCGCCACCGAGCCGAAAACGGACAGCTCGGCGACGCCGTAGCGCCGGCACACCTCAGCAATCCGGCTGTCACGCAGGTCGACGGTCACCCGACCATTATCGCCCCCAGACAGGCCACGACCGCACGACTGCGGCGCCCCTCGCGGCGGACATGCTTCGCCACCGGCATGACGTCCTGCACCGAGCCGGAGTACACGACCTTGATCACACCCTTGTCGACGGCGTCGTGGTGCCACTCCGGCCTGAGCTTGACGATCTCGTCGTAGAGGCGGGCGCAGATCTCGCGGGTCGCACCGACGATGAACGCCTTGCCCGGGGAACCGATGAACTTGCGCATCTCCCCCGAGCGGGCCGCCCAGTGCGTGACGATCTCGTCCGCGAGCGAGGCCAGCCGGGCCGGCGCCCTGTACACGGCGTTGATCACGACGACCGATTGCTCGATCTTCGCCCGCTCCACCTCGTCAAGCCCGACCGTGGCCTCGTCGGCGGCTTGGTCGAGGTCTTCCTCGCTGACGTCCTTGGCCAGGGCGACCTTCGGCAGCCGCGGTTCGAAGTAGACGGGGACGGTCGCCCCGTCCTCGACGGCCCGGGTCAGGTCGTAGATGTCGATGTAGTCGCCGAGTAATGGTTCAGCGGCGTGAACGGGGTGCCGTAGCGAGCGGTGATCCCGTCGCTGATCACCGTCACGACGGCGAACCGGAAGGCCATCGGGAACTCACGCAGGTAGGTCGCCAACTGGGCGTGCGCGGCGTCGAGGTCGGCCTTGGCAGACCCCGCCCGGTGAGCATCGCCAGGCAGAGCCAGGTGACGAGCTCGTCCAGCGAAACGCCCTCCGGCACGCTTAACGCCGGTGCGTCGAGATTCGCCTCCGCGTTGTTGCCCCGGCCGGTACGCGCCAGCCACGCGACGATATCTTCGCGCAGGAATCGTTCTATTCCGCCGGAGGTCTCCACCGGGTCGGGAAAGGGCAGGTGCTGACCGCGTACGCGCGGGCGGCTACGCCACATGCTCACGACCGGACGACGAACCCGCGCCAGATCCGCGACGTCCTGCAGCGCCATAGTGGCCCCAGCGCTCTCCACCGCGTACCTCCCCTGATCGCTCCGGCGACTCACAGGCTACTGGGAAGCATCTAGTCGTCGACTCCATCGAGTGATAAGCCGGTTTATCAGTTCCCCCTAATGACTTTTGGAGTGCCCTGGCGCACGGTGATCTCCGTCCGGGCCGCCTCGGTCCGCGGCTTCCGCGGCATCGGCCCGACGAAGACGCTCAACCTGCGGCCCGGCCCCGGCGGATCCAGGTGGCTGGCCACGCGTCGGTCGTATCCTCAATGGGTGAGTACTCTGCGGGACGAGCTGCACAGTCTGATCGACCGCCTGCCCGAGTCGCACGTGGCGCCGATCCTGGCTCTCGTGCGCGAGAGCGCGCCCGCCGAGAGCGGCGGCGACGAGTGGCCACTACCGGATTTCGTCGGTGCGTTGGCCAGCGGCAAGGGCGATCTCGCCGCCCATTCGGCTGAGATCCTGCGCGCGGAACTGGGGCGCGCCCCCGAGTGATTGTCTGGGACACCGGGCCGCCGACACCGACGACGAACACCACGCCCGCAGCGTCGCTCTCATGCGGCGCACGCCCCGGCCGCTACTCGTTCCCTATCCCGTCCTGACCGAAGTCTGTTTCATGCTCGAACGGGAGAAAGGCACCCGCGCCGAAGCCGCGTTCCTGCGCTCCATCAGCACGGGACAGATCAGCCTGATCCCGCTGGCTCGCCAGGACCTCGCCCGGATGGTCGAACTGGTTGAAAAGTACAGCGACTTCCCACTCGGCGCCGTCGACGCCTCCGTTCTCGCGATCACCGAACGGCTCGGCGCCGACGCCATCGCAACCCTCGACCGGCGACACTTCTCCGTCGTCCGCCTCACGAGGCCCGGTCGCACTGCTGCCATGAGGCGCTGATGGCGCGTTCGCCGGCCTTGAAAGCGGCCAGCGATCCGGACGGACGGGGCAAGGTGGTCGTCGCTCATCCACCGAATCCGGACGACAGATAGGGCAGGCCACAGTTGGGCACCGTCGCGGTGGGGGCGTGGCGGGAAGCATCGGCTGTTACGCATGACCTCCGGGCCCATGATCCGCTTGAGCAGTGGCAGGGTCGAGGAGATGATTCCCAGCGCCGCGGCCAGACCGAGGACGACGAGCGTGTAGTACGCCTCGCCTGGCGGAATCAGGTCGTATTTCATCTGAGATTTCAGGAACATGGCCGCCGCCGCCGAGGCCGACAGGCTCGGCGTCCTCGCGAAGGAGGCCGACGACGCCGACCTCCGGCTGCGCGACGCTCTCGCCGCAGCCCACGCGCTGGTGGAACGGCGCCCGGACATCCTCGGCACCGATCCCACGAGTGGCCTGACCGTCGCCAAGGTCGTCGATGCGGTCGCGGAGGGCGCCGTGGGAGCCCAGGGCGCCTGGGATGCCTGGGACGGGCTCCGCGCCGTCGTCGACCCCGCCGCACTCGCCGACGAGCTTGTCGTCCGGCACACGGCACTGGTCACCGCCGCGGACGCGCTGACGTCCGCCGCCCGCTCCCGCCTAGACGACCTCGAGACCGCCTGGTCACCGCTGGCGCGACAGGCCCGAGGGTGACTGGTACCACCCCCGGGCTGCACACGTCCGCGAAGGGGGACTATCCGAGGAAGACGAGTGGCACCGAGGACTCAGCGAGGATGTTGAGGCCATGGTGAACAAGGGCCGAGCCGACCCCGCGCTTCTGGTACGAGCGCACGACCGCCAATGGGCTGAGGACCTGGACCTCGACTGGGGGCCAGTAAAGATCGGGGTTCGTGCTGGTGCGCGGAAGTCAACCGAGGGTCGGCAGAAGCTCGAAAGCGCGGCAGTGGCTGGGAACGACGATCTGGAAGTCCTTGCGGTCGACCGTCGCGACCTTGGGCGTGCCCAGGTGTTCCGCTGTAGCGACCACCACGGCGTCGACTGTGTCGAGCGGAAGATCGGCGTAGCGCCGCACCAGTTGGGCAGCGCGATGGAACTTGTCTCGCTTGTTGATGGCGGCGACGAGTACACCGGTGTCGACAACTATCACCGGTCCGGCTCGCCTAACTCCTCGCGAAGGATCCGAGATGAACGTTCAGCCAGATCACGTTCACCATCCATGATCCCGATGAACGACAAGCGGCGCCCCATGGAAAAGGCCCTCGGAGAGGGCTTCTCCGAGGGCCTTTCGCTGGTAGCGGGGACAGGATTTGAACCTGTGACCTCTGGGTTATGAGCCCAGCGAGCTACCGAGCTGCTCCACCCCGCGTCGGTGTGAGTTCACCTTACAGGACGCCAGGCGGGGGGTGTCAAACGATCTTGATTAATTTTTCCAGCCGGCCGGCCTACCTGCCAGGTACCGCCGTCAAGGTGGTCGCCGCGGGAGCCGCGGGAGCCGCGGGCGCGGCCGAATCCGCGGCGACGGCCGGCGAGGAAGGTGGTACGGCTGCCGGGGGTGAGCCCTGCGCGGACGGTGCGGGGGCCACCGAGGCGGCAGGTGGCGTCCTGGTGAGCTGCGCCAACCGGTTCAGCGCGTCCGACAGGTCCTTCTGGGCGGCGCCGTAGGCAGCGAAGTCGGGGGGTGACTTACGCAACGCGTCCTGCCCGGCGGCGAAGGCACGATCCGCGTCCGCGATCGCCTGTTGGATCTCCGTGTTGCTTGTTGTGCCTGGCGGGGCTGTACTCGGTGGGGCCGTCGTGTTCGGTGGGGCCGTCGTGCTCGGTGGCGTGCCGGTCACGCCGAAGACCTGGCTCAGCGCCTCGTCCAGCGTCGGCGCGAAGCCGATGCGATCACCAAAGACCGCGGCCACCCGTTGCAGCGTCGGGTACACCGCGTTTTCCCGCGCCTGGACGTAGTACGGCTCGATATACAGCAGGCCACCGGCTACCGGGAGAGTGAGCAGATTCCCCTGAATCGTCTGCGAACCTTCGCCCCGCAGCAGGCTCAGCTCCTTGGAGATGTCGCCCTTGGACTCGATGAGGTTCTGCACCTGCACCGGCCCGTTGATGGTCACGCCTTTCGGCAGCCGCAGTACCTGGAACTCGCCGTAATTACCGGGATCACTCGACACGGCCATGTAGGCGGCGAGTTTCGACGAGCCCTTCGCCAGCAATGGCGACGTCAGGTTGAATGACGGCCGAGAATGATCGACGAGCTGACTGTACACGTAGAAGGGCGGCTGGGGCTGGTTCTGGTTGTCCGGCGACGGCGAGACCGCCCAGAAGTCCTCCTGGGAATAGAACTCACGCGGGTCGCGCACGTGATAGGAGGCAAGGAGATCCCGCTGGACCTTGAAGAAGTCCTCCGGGTAGCGCAGATGCTCCAGCAGCCCGGCCGGAATGTCCTTCTTCGCCCTGACCGTGCCGGGGAACGCGCTCATCCAGGTCCTGAGCACCGGGTCGGACTCGTCCCAGGCGTAGAGCGTGACATTTCCGTCGTACGCGTCAACGGTGGCCTTCACCGAGTTCCGGATGTAGTTGACCTCGCTGGCCCCCTGCGCGGACCGGTTTGACGCACGGCTCGTCACGGCGTCCGCGGTGACCGAACCGAGTGTCTTGCGCTCGGCATAAGGATATCCATCGGAGGTGGTGTAGCCGTCGAGAATCCACACGACCCTCCCGTTGACGACCGCCGGGTAGGGATCGCCGTCGAGGGTGAGCCAGGGCGCGACCTGGCTCACCCGGTCACGCGGATTGCGCACGTACAGGATGCGGGATTTCCCGGTGATGTCACTGGACAGCAGTATGTTCTTCTCCTGGAAGCGCAGCGCGAACAACGCCCGGCGGAACGTCGACCCGATCGACACGCCGCCGGCACCGTCGTAGGTTGTCGTCGACTGGCTGTCCGCGGTGACGCCCGGCCCGTCGATCTCCGCCTGCTTCGTACCGACGATCGAGTACCCCGGCGACATCTCGCCGAAGTAGATCCGGCTCTCGGTCAGGCCCAACGGCCCGGTGGGCGGCAGGTTCTGCTCCGCGAAGTTCGGCCGCCCGGAGGTGTCGACGGTGTTCGCCGGCGCCGCGACGAATCCCTTGCCATGCGTATACGTCAGATGCAGATTGATCCAGTTACGCTGCTGCTCGGTGAGACCGTTCTGGTCGAGTTCCCGGACCGAGACCACATAGTCGTGGGTCGCGCTCTGCCCGTCCGGTCCGGTGGCCGTGTAGCGGTCGATATCCAGCGACGGCGGGAAGCCGTAGTAACCACGGATCTGCTGCAGCTGGTCGTACGTCCGGGACAGCCGGTTGGGGTCCAGCAGGCGGGCGTTGGACAGCGTCGCCGAATCCGCACCGAGTTTCGCGGCGTCGGGCACGGTACTGGCGTCATACGGCAACGGGGCTATCTGCTGGATCGCGTACGCCGCCCGGGTGGCCTCGATGTTGCGGGCGATGTAAGGGGCCTCCCGGGACGCCTCGTTCGGCCGGACCTGGAACTGTTGGACGATTGCCGGGTAGATTCCGCCGACCACCAGCGCCGACAGCACCAGTATCCCCGTGGACAGCAGGGGCAGCGTCCAGCCACGTTGGAAGATGTTGTAGATGAACAGCACCGCGCACAACAGCGAGATGAACAGGAGGATGAGCTTGGCCGGCAGGACGGCATGGGTGTCGGTGTAGGACGCGCCGTTGACAACTCCCCGCGAGGAGAACACGAGCCCGAAGCGGTCGAGGTAGTAGGCCCACGCCTTGAGCAGGGCAAGGAGCCCCAGCAGGACGGATATGTGCGCCTTCGCGGCCGGCACCACCCGCTCTCCCTGGGTCTGCAGCCGGATGCCGCCGAACAGGTAATGCGTCACCAGCGTCACCAGCAACGACAGCACCACGGTCGTCAGCAGGAAACCCAGCAGGAACCGCTGGAACGGGTATGTGAAAGCATAGTAACTGATGTCACGGTGAAACTGCGGGTCACGTTGCCCGAAGGGCTCGCCGTTCAGCCACAACAACCACGTCCGCCAGCGGCCGGACGCCGAGACACCCGCTACGATACCGAACAGGGCCGAGACCCCGAACAGGATCAGAACTGTGTACGGTTCAACGGCGACTCGGTAGCGCTCGAGGTTTTGCTGCTCAAGCGACAGCGGGCGGATCGGTGGTCGCAGCCTGTACGCAAGCACAAGGTTGGTACCGATCGCCACCGCCATCAGGGCACCGAATATGACGAACAGCAGTATCCGCGTTGACAGGACGGTGTTGAAGACCTTGCCGAACCCGACCGACCGGAAGAAGAGCAGGTCGGTGTAAACCCGCGTGAAGACGCCCAGCAAAACGATCAGAACAATGACCACAAGCAGCGCGGGGATGAGGATGCGGGTACGCGCCACCAGTGGTCTGCGGGCTGCTGCCACTCGCTCCTCCTTGCGTCCGGGGCAGACGACCGGGTTGTCCACCTGGAAGGCAACCTACGCCAGTGCCCGGGTGGCGCCATCGGAGAGGATGCGCTCGTGACCAGCCCCGACATCAACGAGTTGACCGCTGTTGTGCTGGAGGTCGAACGGCACGTCGCCGATCTGGGCTGGGATCAGCCCAGTCAGGTCTACGCGTTGGCCGACACCGCCGAGCTCATCGCCCGCGAACCGGCCCTCGCCTCGCACATCGGCGACACCGCGCCCGGCTCACTCACCCCCGTCGAACAGGAGCCGCTGCCGGCCGGCCGTCTCGACGAGGTCCTGGCCGCAATCGGCTGGCCACCGGAGGTGCTTGGCTGCGTCCTCGTCACCGAACTCGTCGTCCTGCCGCCCAGCGCCGAGCAGGAGACTCCATACGATGAGCGGGATATCGAGATCTGGGCCGCCAGCCATCCCGAACGCCAGGACGTCCGGCTCGCGGTCGGAGTGACCCGGGACGGGCAACACGCGTCATGCCTGCGGGTCCGCGGCGACGACGAGCTGGTGGTCGATCCGGACCTCGCGGACAGCCTCGTGGACGGCCTGCTGGCGACCTTTCACTGACCCGTCCCGTTCGCCGCTGGCTGGTGGAGCGGCTCAGCCAGCCAGCCGGGCAAGGCAATGATCAACAGCTCTGGACGACGGCCTGGGGGTTATCCACGAGCGCCGTCAGGTCGCGGACAGCCCCCTTGAGGGTCTCGACCCGCACAAGCCGGAGGCCCGCCGGTGCCGATTCCCGAGCATCCGGACAGTTCGCCGCCGGTACGAGAAAGACGACCGCGCCCGACCTGCGAGCGCCGAGCAGCTTCTGCTGGATGCCCCCGATCGGGCCGACCGTGCCGCCGGCGTCGATGGTACCGGTGCCCGCAATTGTGCGACCGTTGGTGAGTTGGCCTGGCGTAAGAAGGTCGACTATGCCGAGAGCGAACATAAGACCGGCGCTCGGCCCCCCCACGTCGGTCAATTTGATCTTAACCGTGAAAGGGTAGTTGCGCTTCTCCATCGTGCTGATGCCGATGACTGGACGCCTCGGGTCGTTGCGCGCCGCCACGGTGGTGATCGAGGTCTGGGCCGGCGCGCCGCCGTCACGGATGAAGGAGACGGTTACCGGCTGACCGGGATGAACCCGGACCACCGCATCCTGCACCTGTTGCGGAGTGGACACAGCGGTGCCGTCGACCGACACGATGACGTCACCCACGCGCAGCTTTCCCGCGGCGGGCGACGATGCATCCATGATCTGCTGCACGAGCACGGAGGTGCCGGTCGGGGTGATGCCGAGCTCGCCGAGAGCCGCGGAGGTGGCTTGATCCTGCGAATCGATCATAGCCGCGGTGTTCTCCTGCCGGGCCTCCTCGTCGCTCGTGCCCGGTGGCTGCAGCAGCTCCCGCGGGACCACGGCACGATCGGTGTCGAACCAGCCGTGGACCGCGTCCAGCACGCTCAGCTTGGGCACCTCCTCGACCGTGGTGAGCTCAAGCTTCCCGGATGTCGGATAGGTTTCGCGGCCGACAATCTCGATCAGCGGCTTGCCGTCGGGACGCCCGAGCGTGTCGGTCACCGGGCCGGGTGAAAGCATCACGAACGGCACAGGCAGCGACAAACCCACTACCGTGAGCACCAGCGCCAAGACAGACGCGACGAGAAGTGTCTGGATACGCCGCGTCATGCTGGCAGTCTAGAACCCGCCATTCAGCGCCCGCCGGGCTGGCCCGGCGACATGAGCGACATGGGGGTCATGTCACCGTACGGAATGATCACGTGGAACGCCCATGGGCCGTGCGAGCGCGGCCATGCTGCGACGGTAGCCCTCCACGGTGATCAATGCTTCGGGTTTGCGTTCCGGGCGTGACCGCAACGCGAGCCAGACGAGAGTGATGAGGACGGCAATTGGCGGGATGAGCAGAAACCACATGGCGGCCTCGGCGTCGAGACGGGGAAGAAGGGAGGCGGACACCATCGTAGGTGCCCCGTTCAGCAGGCGCCTACCCACTCCGACGAACCGTCTGCAAATACCTGGCGCTTCCAGATCGGCACGTGTTCCTTGACGTCGTCAATCAGTCGCCGGCAGGCCGTGAAAGCCTCGGCGCGGTGCGTGGCCCCCACCGCCACAACCACGGCGATGTCGTCGACACCGAGCAGCCCCACCCGGTGGGTGACAGCCACCGCCCGGACCGGATGGACGGCGGCCACGCCAGCGGCCACCCGTACGATCTCGCCGCCGGCCCGTGGATGGGCGGTGTACTCCAGCGCGGCCACGCCACGCCCGCCATCATGATCGCGTACTGTCCCGACGAAAACGGCGACCCCGCCCACGGCAGGCCCGCGCACGGCCTTCAGGCACTCGTCGACCGACAGCTCCCGTTCGCGGATCGCCGCGATGACGACCTGCCCGGCAGTCCTGTGTTGCGCCTCCTGCCCAGCATGGATGTGGCCCACGATCCGACCGTAGGGGATCCGCCTGACCGGCGTCATCATCTTCATCAGCGGACGTTCGGGCGGGCGATCCAAACCGTTCCAGTAGTCGTATCGTGATGTCGTTTCGGCATCCGCGGGAAAACGCACTACCGTTGGTGCATGTCCGGATCCATGGGCCCTGGGCCTCAACTCGCATCCACCCGGCAGGGACGCCGACGATGAGCGGCGGCTTCCCCTTCGGGTTCACCCCGGGTGACTCGTCCTCGCGCGGTGCCTCCGGCCCGCCGTCCGGCGGCGGGGCGCCGTTCTTCGCCGAGCTGGAGCGGCTGCTGGCCTGGCACGACGGGCCGGTGAACTGGGAACTCGCACGCCAAGTCGCGGTACGTGCGCTCGGCGACGCTGACCGTGCCGTGTCCGACAGCGAGGTCGAGGAGGTTCGCCAGGCGGTCCGGCTCGCCGACATCTGGCTCGATCCGGTGACCACGCTACCCGCCGGGGCGACAACCGCCGAAGGATGGACCCGTAACCGGTGGATCGAGGTGACCCTGCCGGTCTGGCGGACATTGTGCGATCCGGTGGCGACCAGGATCGCCGAGGCCATGCGTGGCGGGATCTCCAGCGGGCTCGCGCAGATGGGTGACGCGGGCGGCGGGCTGCCGCCCGAGTTCGCCGCCCAGCTTCCACCAGGCATCGACCTGGGCCAGCTGGCGTCCGCGAGTGGGCCGATCATGAACATGATCAGCCAGGTTGGTGGAATGTTGTTCGGCGCTCAGGTCGGTCAGGCGATCGGCCTGCTCGCGAGTGAGGTCGTTTCCTCCACGGATGTCGGGCTGCCGCTCAGCCCGCCGCGTACCGCCGCGCTCGTCCCCGCGGGTGTCGAGGCCTTCGGCTCGGGCCTGGGGATCGACTCCAGCGAGGTCCGGATCTACCTGGCATTGCGCGAAGCGGCATCCCAGCGTCTGTACGGCCATGTCCCATGGCTACGCGCGCACGTTCTCGGTGCGGTCGAGGAATACGCGCGAGGCATCGCGGTCGACTCGGAAGCGGTTTCACGGGCGATGGAGATGATCGACCCAATGCGGATCATGGATCCGGCAAGCCTGCAGGAAGCCCTCGGCGAGGACGTCTTCGACGAGGCGACCACGCCTGAACAGACCGCGGCGCTGGCCCGCCTGGAGGTGATCCTCGCCCTGGTCGAGGGGTGGGTGGAGACGGTCACCGACGCCGCCGCCGCGAAGAACCTGCCCGCCGCCTCCAGGCTGCGGGAGATGGTACGCCGCCGCCGCGCCGAGGGCGGGCCGGCGGAGCAGACCTTTGCGACGCTGGTGGGCCTCAACCTGCGCCCGCGCAAGCTGCGTGAGGCGGCCGCGCTGTGGCAGGCCGTGGCGGACGCCCGGGGGATCGACGGACGCGACTCCCTGTGGGCGCATCCCGACCTGCTTCCGAACGCCGACGATCTCGCTGACCCGCGGGGGTTCGCCGCGGGCGACGCCAACACGGTGGGCGATCCGCTCGCGGAGCTGGAACGGCTCCGCGACACCCCCGCCCAGCAGGAGCCACCGCGGCCACAACCGCCGGATGACGCAGGCCCCGGAACCGCCGGATGACGCAGGCCCCGGTGACGCACCCACCAATGCTCCGCGTGGCGGTCGTTGACCGCCACCGCTGTGCGGCCATAGCTTGACGGACACGAAGCCCCCGGTCATTCGGAGGACCCTCCAGAAGGGGAAGCTGGAGAGCTCGGCCGCGTACCGGGGGCTTCTTCATCACACTGGTACCCGTGTGTCACCCGGCTTGACTGTCAGCCGTCGGCTGTCAGCTCCGCGCTGTCAGCTGCCGATCATGGCCGCATCCGGTGCCGTGGTGGTGACAAATGACGGCGGGCGGCGGTCCAGCTGGGCCTGGATCCCCTCAGCGGCCTCGCCGTTGGCCATCGTCGTCGCCTGTGCGAGCGCTTCCCACTGCAGCACCTGGTCAAAATCGTCAGCACCGCTCAACGCGACCTTGGCCAGCCTGGTCGCGACCGGCGCGGCCGCGGCGATCTGAGTCGCGGTGCTCACGGCGACGGCGACCAGGTCGGCGGCGGGCACCACCGCGTTGACCAAGCCGATCGCCGCGGCCTCGCGCGCGTCAACCGTCCGGCCGGTGAAAATCAGCTCCCTGGCCCGGACCGCGCCGACGGCCTCCGGCAGCAGCCGGGTGGCGGCCATCCCCGGATGCATCCCAAGTCGGGTGAACGGTGCGCAGAAGCTGGCATCCACCGACGCGAAACGCAGGTCGCAGGCAAGCGCGAGACACAGCCCGGCGCCCACGGTGGCGCCGTTGACCGCGGCGATCGTGGGCACTTCCACCGATCTGATCTTCAGCCAGCTCCGGTAGAAGGTGAGCATCTTCGCGCGTAGCCGGTCGACACCGGCCTCCCGGTTCGTCCGGGGATCGACCCAGTCGAGATCGCCACCGGCACAGAACGCGCTGCCCTGCCCCGTCACGACCACAGCCCGCACATGAGGATCAGCGATGATCTCGTCCAAAGCCCGCGACCAGGCTTCGGTGAGTGCCACGGTCATGGCGTTACGCCGCTCGGGCAGGGCCAGCGTCAACAACATGACACCGTCAGCGGGACGCTCGACGAGCAACGGTTCGGGCACGGTCGGCTCCTGGTATGGCGAAAAACATCGGTGGCCAGACGTCAGCCGGGTGCGCGGCCAGCGCGGTCGTGGACCCGCCAGGCCGGTGCTCCGGGACCTTCCCAACCCTAGCGGTCGCTGCCGGAAGCCGGGGTTCCCGCCGGCTTGGCGAAGCCGATCTGGGAGGTCCATCGGGGGTATGCGCGGATGCCGGGCGGATGCGTCGCGAGGCGGCCCAGGCCCCGGCAGCGGTGTGCTACCGGGGCCTGGGGCAACGACGCAAGGCACCGGCAGGCACCGGCAGACCCTGGGCGGACGTCCGGCGGCGATCACTAGCGCGAGAGCCGTTCGCGCGCACCAGCGCCGGGCCGGCCGCAACATTCGTAGGCCCTGGTAGATATCAAGATCATCGAATCCGACAAGATAGCGACAGGGCGGCCTTCCGGGCCGGCCTTCTTCATCAACAACCCGCGGCCGGCCACCGGCGACCGACGGTACGAGGGGAGAACAGGTGGCAGAGACATTCGAGGGCTACTGCGTCAAGTGCAAGGACAAGCGGCACTACCAGGGCGAAATACGGGTGAGTGAGTCCGGGCGCCGGATGGCGCGGGGTACCTGCCCGGTCTGCGGCACAACGATCAACAGAATCCTCGGCAAGGCCTGAAGCACAGCGGCGAGTAGTGCCTGCCCGTATCCGCGAGATCGCTAAGACCTCGGGGATACGGGCAGGCACGATCAGGAGCCGGGCGGCGAGCGGGGCCCCGCCCCAGCGGCCCAGCGCCTCAGCGGACGACTGGCGACAGCGGCTCGCGCGGTGTGCTGTGGGGTTTTCTGGCGACCGTCATCCACCATCCACAGCTGTCACCATCCACAGCCGTCGCTCGATAATCCGGTCAAATACGACTGTTATCCACAGATCGTTATATATCGGTACACAACGCTGAACAGCATGAGACCGTCTGAGCACGATCTGGTCGCCTTCCGTGGAGGAGGACGCGATGCGCCCCATCCTCAAGCCCGGCCTGCGCCGCCTCTGGCGTGACGGGTCCACCCTGCAGATCGGTGTCGATCCGGTACGGGCGATCGTCCTCGGCGGGCTCACGGCGCGGGACGCCTCCGTGCTCGACGCCCTGGACGGCACCCGATCACGCGAGCAGGTGCTGAACTCGCTCGACGCCGCCCACCGGGAACTCGTGCTTCTTCTGGAGAACACCGGCATGCTGGAGGACGCGGCTTCCGCCGACCACTCGCCGCTGTCCATGCTGGACCACGAACGCCTGCTGCCCGACCTTGCGTCGATCTCGTTAGGGTCAACCGACCCGGCCCATGTCCACCGCATTCTGCGGGCCCGGCGCCACGCACGGATACAGGTCCGCGGGGCAGGCCGGGTCGGGTCGCAGGTCGCGACCTTGTTGGCCGCGGCCGGGATCGGCTGTGTCGTCGTGGACGACACCGGCGTGACCAGGCCGGCCGATGTCGCGCCGGGCGGAGCCCGTCTCGATGACGTCGGACGCCCTCGCTCGACGGCGACGGCCTCGGCGATCGCCAGGGTCGCCCGCCCGCTCGCCTCTCACGGCCGCCGGCAGCGGGCTTGCGAACCGTTCCGCCCTGATCTCGTCGTGATCACTCCGGCTGGGGTTCCCGTCCTCCATCCACACGAGTCCATCGAGCTGGAACGCGTCGGCATCCCGCACCTGCTCGCCGGCATCCGCGAGACCACCGCCGTGATCGGGCCGCTGGTCCTGCCCGGTGTGACCTCGTGTCTGCACTGTCAGCACCTGCATCGCCGAGCGGCTGAGCCGGCCTGGCCGCTGCTGGCCCTCCAGCTGTCCCGCCGTCCAGACAGCGGGATCGACGCCTGCGACGTGACACTCGCCGCCGTCGCCGCTGGGATCACGGCAATGCAGGCACTCACCATGGTCGAATACGACGGGCGCAATGCCCGGCACGATAGACGTCGCAACGACGCCCGCACCCGGGCCTGGGGACAGCCGCACCCGCCAACCAGCGGCGATCTGCCGACCATCAACGGAACCCTGGAGATGGCCGCGGCCGAGCTCCGGGTCCGGCGTCGATCGTGGCCGGTACACCCCTCGTGCCCCTGCCGGAGCGCTCGATTACGCACAGAAACGAATCGTGACGAAGTCACCAAACAACCCACCGGCCGGCGCACGGGCGCCGACCGACCGGACCGGCCGGCGGCCACGTCGTCACCCACCTGAACATGTGCATTACAAAAAGTAAAAACGTTGCCCCGACCCACTGTCCCGCCTGCCTGCCGTCCGCCGAACAGGCACGATGGGGTTGTGTCCGAAATCCCAAAACGCGCGATCGTCAGAACCGCCAAACTGGCGGGTCTTCCGCTAGGCATCGCCGGACGGGCCACGGTTGGTATGGGTAAGCGGCTCGGTGGACGTCCCGCCGAGATCGTCGCCACGGAACTTCAGCAGCGCACCGCCGAACAGATCTTCCGGGTTCTCGGTGAGCTCAAGGGCGGCGCGATGAAGCTTGGCCAGGCGCTGTCGGTCTTCGAAGCCGCGCTGCCCGAAGAGATGGCCCGGCCCTACCGGGCGGCCCTGACAAAACTCCAGGAGGCAGCGCCACCCCTGCCTACGGCGTCGGTTCATCGGGTGCTGGCGGGCGACCTGGGCCCGGACTGGCGGACGATGTTCCGTGACTTCGACGACACGCCAGCGGCCGCGGCGAGCATCGGCCAGGTTCACCGGGCGGTGTGGGCGGACGGGCTCGAGGTCGCCGTCAAAATTCAGTACCCGGGAGCCGGGCCCGCGTTGCTCGCGGACCTCACCCAGCTCGCGCGCGCGGCGCGGTTGTTCAGCGCGCTGGCCCCTGGGCTGGACATCAAACCCCTGGTCGCCGAACTGAAGGAACGGATCATCGAGGAACTCGACTATCGCCTGGAGGCTGCCTGGCAGGCGGCTTTCGCCGAAGCGTTCCACGGCGATCCCGACATCTGCGTGCCCAGGGCCATCATGGGCACGCAGCACGTCCTGATATCCGAATGGATCGACGGCAGAGCACTATCAAAAATCATAAGCGATGGCACCACCGCCGAACGCGACCGGGCTGGGCTGCTGCTCGTGCGGTTCCTGTACTCCTGTCCCGGCCGGGTCGGCCTCCTGCACGCGGATCCGCATCCGGGCAACTTCCGGCTGCTGGCGGACGGCCGGCTGGGAGTCCTCGACTTCGGCGCGGTCAATCGGCTTCCTGACGGGCTGCCCGAACCCATCGGCAGGCTCAGCCGGCTGGCGCTCCACGGCGATGCGGACGCGGTTATGGCGGGTCTGCGGGCGGAGGGATTCGTCCTGCCGACGGCGAAGGTCAGCGGCGCGGACCTCCTGGACTACCTCGTGCCCATCCTTGAGCCCATCGCCACGGAGGAGTTCCGTTTCTGCCGTGACTGGCTGCGCGGGGAAGCCGTCCGGCTGGGCGATCCCCGCTCCCCCGCGGCCCAGCTCGGCCGCCAGCTCAACCTGCCCCCGTCCTACCTGCTGATCCACCGAGTGACGCTGGGAGCGGTCGGCATCCTCTGCCAGCTCGGCAGCGCGGGGACCTTTCGCGCCGAGATGCAACGATGGCAGCCCGGCTTCGCCCCGCCAGGGTCCGCCGCGGCCGAGCATGCGCGCTGGGCGAACCGGCCCGGACGCGCGCTGCCGGCGCTCGCCGTCGAAACGGATCAGGAGCGTCCACGGCCGCCAGCGGCACCGGTCGCGCCGACGCCGGAAGCATCGGCGGGAGAGCACCGCGTACCGAAGCAGCCGAAGCAGCCGCGCCTCCCCGGGCCGCCCAGCCAGCGTGGCACCGGCGAGCGGGACGCCCCCGCCACCGCGGCATCCGGTGATCTCACAGCTGGTGATCTCGTAGCCGGTGACGACGACACGCACGCTCAAAACCCGTCCGGGACGACCGCCGAAAGCGCCTGAGCATCCACCGGATCACGCCGCCCCCTATCGCCGGTCGTTCCTACTCATCCAGGATACTCTCATCAGTGAGAGTATCCTGGATGAGTGCGATCGAGGCAGGTCAGCATGGCCGAGTTCATCGGACGGGAACGCGAGCTGGCGACGCTTGACCGGCTGTTGCGGCGGGTAAGGGCCGGCGGCCGGGCGGGTCGTCCCGGTCGGGCTGTCCTGATGCGCGGACGTCGCCGCGTCGGCAAGTCACGATTGGCCGAGGAATTCGTCGACCGCGCGGGCGTGCCATACCTGTTCTTCACCGCGTCGGCGCAGCTGGACATGGCGATGGATCTCCGCCTGTTCACCGAGGCGGGTGCGAGCTCGGATCTTCCAGGCGCCGGCCTGTTCCATGAACAGAAACCCGGATCCTGGGATGCGGCGCTGCGGCTGCTGGCCGGTGCGCTGCCCGCGGACCAACCCAGCGTGGTGATCATAGACGAGATGCCCTACCTCATCGCCAACGACCCCGGTTTCGAGGGGACGCTACAGAAGCTGTTCGATCGCGAGCTGTCCCGGCGACCGGTCCTCCTGCTGTGCATCGGCTCGGACCTGGCGATGATGGAGGCGCTCAATTCCTACGGCCGGCCGTTTCACCAACGCGCTGGCGAGATGGTGATTCCGCCACTGAACCCGGCCGACGTGTCCATGATGGTGGATCTGAACTCTGCCGATGCCTTCGACGCCTACCTGGTGACCGGTGGGCTACCGTTGATCCTGGACGAATGGCCCGGCGGCGCCTCAGTGCACGATTATCTGCGGGAAGCGGTCGACGATCCCACCTCCGCGCTGCTGGTCAGCGCCGAACGTGCGCTGGCGGCCGAGTTTCCCGTCGAAGCGCAGGCCCGCGGGGTCCTTGGTGCCATCGGATCCGGAGAACGGGCCTTCTCGCTTATCGGACGGGCCGCCGGCGGGATCGCGCCGGGCTCCCTGAGCCGCGCGTTGCAGCTGTTGGCCGCTAAGCGCCTGGTCACCGCCATGGTTCCGCTGTCAGTCCGGCCCTCCCGCGAAACCCGGTATCTGATCGCCGACCCCTATCTTCGGTTCTGGCTGACATTCCTCGGCCCGTACCTCCATGAAATCGAGCGGGGCCGCGGCGACCTGGTTCTCGCCCGGATCGAAGCCTCCTGGGCCGCCTGGCGAGGGCGGGCGATCGAGCCGGTGATCAGGGATGCGCTGCACCGGCTTCCCGCGGGGGTACTACCGGACGACACGAACGTCATCGGCGGCTACTGGACCCGTACCAACGACCCGGAAATCGACATCGTCGGCGCGGATCGGGAACCGATCGCCAAAAAGATCACCATGGTCGGATCGATCAAATGGCAGGACAACGACGCCTTTGACGTGCACGACCTCGCTCGGCTCGCCCACCACCGGTCGCGGCTTCCCGGCGCCGACGACGCAACCCCCCTGCTCGCGGTGACCCGTGCCAGCACGGCGACGGCCGGTATCCTCGCCCTCGGCCCGGACGACCTGCTCACCGCCTGGCGCCCCTAACAGCGCCCGGCAATAGGGACGCGGCGTCGCGGGGCTGGGGCACGCACCTCGCATCGTTGTCGTCGGTCGCCACCCAGCACCAGGGTGACTCCCTCCTCCGCCTTGCGACGTACGCACCCCAGCCCCACTCCTTGATCCACTTCCCTGTTGCCGGGCGCTCCAGATGGTCGCCTGGCCGTTGGGATCCGGTCTGGCCAGGCGATCAGACCCGCCTTGCGTGCGTCGATGAGCCACTGTATTGACCCTCAGCGGCTGGAGTCGATCAGATCGCGGCCGGCCGGAGCCGCGTGATCGGTATGGCCACGCAGTCCGGCACGTATCCGTTGCGAGTCATGAAGCATGAGTAAGCCTCTGCCTCGCAGCCGTCCTTGGTGGGACGGCGCTCCCGGTCTGACCCGCCCGCGCGGTGCCGGGTTCCCGTTTCCCGGGCACCTGCCGCGCGAGCGCGGTCTTACGGTCGCCTCCACGGGCGTTTTCCGTCTCCGACGCACTGCCGGCGACGAGGGTACGCAGGTTGACCGCGGCGTTCAGGTCACGGTCAACCACCAGCCCGCAGGACTGGCAGGTGAACGTACGGTCCGACAGGGTCAGGCTTGGGTTTCGCCAGCCGCAGCCGGAACAGGTCTTCGAGCTGGGGTACCAGCGGTCCGCGACTTCGAGCCGCGAGCCGTACCAGATGGTCTTGTACGAAAGCTGGCGGCGGATCTCGGCCATGGCCGTGTCCGCCACGGCGCGAGCGAGCCGCCGGTTACGGACCATGCCGGCGACGTGCAGGTCCTCGACCACGACCACGTCGTGGCGCTTCGCCAGCCGGGTGGTGAGCGTGTGCAGCCCGTCGCGTCGCTGGTGGGCGACGCGGGCGTGGATGCGGGCGAGCCGGGCGGCACGCTGGCGCCGTCCCGCGCTGTCGGGCTTCGACCGGGCATACGCCCGCGATGCCTTCCGCAGCCGGCGCAGCGACCCGGCGAGATGCTTCGGGTTCGCCACCGTCTCCCCGGTGGACAGCACGGCACGGTGCTTCACGCCTAGGTCCACCCCGACCGGCCCGGCCGCGCGCTGCCGACGCGACGGCCCGGCGGGCGCATCGCGTTCCACGTCGACGGTGAACGACACGAACCAGCGCCCGGCGGTGCGCGACACGGTCGCGCCGAACAGCCGGGCCCGCCCCTCGGCCAGCCGGCCGGTGAGCGCACCCATCGGTTCGTGGACCTTCACCCGGCCGATCCGAGGCAGTTTCACCCGCCGGTCACCAGCCGGGCCATAGGCGCCGGTGGTGTACCGGAACGAGTCGCGGGCCTTCCCACGCTTCTTGAACCTGGGGAAGCCGACCCGCCGGCCCTTCCGCTTTCCCTTGCGGGAGTCGGTGACGTTCTTCAACCCGCGGGCGAGCTGGTCGAGCCCGGCGGAGAACGCCTCCTTCGAGCACGCGTCCCACCATGGGGCGACGTCCCGCTTGGCGGCGTTCCAGGCGAGCCGCAACGCGGGCAGGGTCCACCGCACCGCAGTGAGCAGGTCGCCGGACAAGCCGTAGGACCCAATCACTCCGAAGACATGCACGCCGGAGGGCTAGAGGTCTCCATTCTTCTACACGTCGCACCCGACCAGGTGAGACCCAGCTACAAGACTGGCGACCACGTAGCCGACGAACGCCCACACCTCCTCGTCACCGGGATGCCTACCTACACCCCGACCGGAGTCATCGGTATCCATCCCAGGCCACCGCCACCAAAGGCACCGCACTACTCGCCAGCCTCAGCAGCCTATTCAAACCCCACCTCAGCAAAATTGAATGACGGGATACCAAGCGGTAGGTCTCGATGATTGCCGAGTTACCCAATTTAGGGGTCAAGACGCGGCGCGAGCCGCGCCCCGCAACCGGCTACGCGCGGCCTGACGGCCGTGCTCGCCGGGCGCGTCGCCACCCCGCCGCCGCACAGAACCCAGGCCAGGACCAGCAAGCAGGCTGACCACCCCGGGTCAGCCGCGCCACGCTGTTCAGGTCGACTGCTGCCGGTCAGGCGAATCCATGCCGTACCGAGCGGCACGGATTCGCGCTGTTGGCCCTGTTCCGCGGTCAGGCTTACTGACTACCGGAACGCGTTTCGGGATGGGCAGACCGCAGCGACCAACGAAGACCATCAGCGGGTGTGTCGGTGGCGGACGAAAAACGAGTAACGGGCACGCCAGCGGGCAGCCGGGAGACAGTATGGGGCCGCTTCGCTCCCCGGGCAGCCCGACCCGCACGGTTACCAGCGGTGAGACCGGCTGTGGTCACCGTCCAAGAATGCGGGCAACAATTGTGGATGTCCTACGGCGGCGTGAACCACGCTGCTGTTGATCTGTTCGCTGGGCCGCGGCGGACAGCGTTTGAGCTTCCTCGGTGGCGGCCAGCGCCTCCTCCCGCCGCCCCAATCCCGACAGCCCGATGCCGAGGTCGGTCAGGGATTGGGCGAGGTCGGGTTCGAACGCGGCCCGGTTCGCCGTGGCCAGGCGCCGACGGATCTCGATGGCCTGTTCGGTGGCGGCCAGCGCCTCCTCCCGCCGCCCCAATCCCGACAGCCGGCCGCCGAGGTTGGTCAGGGAGGCGGCGAGGTCGGGTTCGAACGCGGCCCGGTTCGCCGTGGCGAGACGCCGGTAGATCTCGACGGCCTGGTCGGTGACGGCCAGCGCCTCCTCCCACCGCCCCAACTCCCACAGCCGGCCGCCGAGGTTGTCCAGGGATAGGGCGAGGTCGGGTTCGAACGCGGCCCGGTTCGCCGTGACCAGGCGCCGACGGATCTCGACGGCCTGTTCGGTGGCGGCCAGCGCCTCCTCCCGCCGCCCCAATCCCGACAGCCCGATGCCGAGGTCGGTCAGGGATTGGGCGAGGTCGGGTTCGAACGCGGCCCGGTTCACCGTGGCCAGGCGCCGACGGATCTCGATGGCCTGTTCGGTGGCGGCCAGCGCCTCCTCCCGCCGCCCCAATCCCGACAGCCGGCCGCCGAGGTTGGTCAGGGATTGGGCGAGGTCGGGTTCGAACGCGGCCCGGTTCGCCGTGACCAGGCGCCGACGGATCTCGACGGCCTGGTCGGTGACGGCCAGCGCCTCCTCCCGCCGCCCCAACTCCGACAGCTGGCCGCCGAGGTTGGTCAGGGAGGCGGCGAGGTCGGGTTCGAACGCGGCCCGGTTCACCGTGGCCAGGCGCCGACGGATCTCGACGGCCTGTTCGGTGGCGGCCAGCGCCTCCTCCCGCCGCCCCAACTCCGACAGCTGGCCGCCGAGGTTGGTCAGAGATCGGGCGAGGTCGGGTTCGAACGCGGCCCGGTTCACCGTGACCAGGCGCCGACGGATCTCGACGGCCTGGTCGGTGACGGCCAGCGCCTCCTCCCGCCGCCCCAATCCCGACAGCCGGCCGCCGAGGTTGCCCAGGGAGGCGGCGAGGTCGGGTTCGAACGCGGCCCGGTTCACCGTGGCGAGACGCCGGTAGATCTCGACGGCCTGTTCGGTGACGGCCAGCGCCTCCTCCCGCCGCCCGGCGTGGCCGAGCCGCCAGGCGAGCCGTTCATACAGCCGGGCCTGCCCGGCCGGATCGCTGGCCGCAGCGAGTCTGCGGGTGTGCAGCCAGGACGTGACCGCGGCAATCCCAGCGTCAAGGTCGACATGACGATGATCGGGAAACAGGCGCTCCACCGCCTCCAGCACCTCGACGTCGGCAGCTTCCCAGGACGCGAGGCTGACCAGGACCGGCGTACCACCCACAACCGCAAGATCAGGCCGCTCCCGTAGCAGAGCGGTCAGCCGAGCAGCGACATGCGGCCAGCGTTTCGCGGTCTCCACCAGCACGGTCAACGCCCGACCCAGATACACCGGCGGCTCCTCAGCCCCAGCCACCAGCAGCCGGGACAGCGCCGTGGCCGTCCACGGATCAGGGTCCTGCCCGCCGTCGGCACCGGGGAGTTGCAACGCGAGGAAATCCTCCCCTAACCGGTCCGGGTACAAC